>JBBSBG010000263.1:0-4732 GCA_038251495.1 Cytophagales bacterium | reverse complement strand
GGGCTGAACATTAAGTTGTTCCAAATGCTGTAAGGATCGCGAGTAATCGGAAGCCTTACGTTAAGCGGAACAGAGAAACAGTAAAATGGTTTCTCCACAACTTAATGAACCGCTGTATACGAGACCCGTACGTACAGTGGTATGAGAGGCGCACCTCGTCAGTTACAACTGGCGAGGTCCGTCTACTCGATTAGTGGCTGGTGTTCTTGTCATTAGCTTATTTTCAGCACAACATTTCCTTTTTTTCTTCCTGTGTCAACGTACTTATGTGCGTCTGCTATTTTGTCCATTGGGAAAGTTTTGTCAATCGTAGCTTTAAATTCACCTTTCTCGAACAACTCTTTTAAAAGCTGTAGTTGTTGTATGGTTTCGGAAGCATATCCTGAACTGACACTTTTGTAAACACCGTTTTCGTTTAAAAGGTTTTTACATAGATTTTTATTGGATTTACCAACTGCATCAAAGATTATATCAAACTTATCTGCTCAACTTGTAAAGTCTTCTTTATCATAAAGCACAATATTTTTGACTCCTAATTCACTAACAAGTTTATGACCATTGGAACTGTAAACTGCGGTTATATTTGCATTATGATGTTTGGCAATCTGTATAGCTGCTGTTCCTACTGAACCTGTTGCGCCAATAATTAAAATCTTTTGATTCAACTTTTTGGCAATCTTTGCTTTGTTTAAAAAATGAATAGCGGTTTGACCACCAAAAATTATGGCTGCGGCTTCTTCGTATGTGGCATTTTTAGGCATTTCCAACACATTGCTATTTTGATTGACTGCAATATATTCTGAATATGTTCCGAATTTGAAACCAGTCATTCCAAAAACTTTATCTCCAACTTTGAATTTTGAGACTTTATTTCCTTTGCTTTCAACAATACCCGAAAAAACAATTCCTAAAATGGGTTTTCTTGGTCTTGAAATTCCTAAAACCAAACGCATAATTACTTTCAAAAATCCTTTAACATCAAGACTTCTTAACCTTACATCTCCAGAGTTGACCGCAGTAGCAATTATTTTGACAAGAATTTGATTGTCGTTAGGCAAAGGTTTAGAAACTTCCTGAATTTGCAAAACTTCAGGGGTTCCGTATTTGGTGCAAATAACTGCCTTCATCTAATCATTTTATTTTTATAAATTATACCAAAAATGCAATCCCGGCTGTCCGTAAAAGAATCTTGGCCATCTATCGTCAACCTGTTTAAACGATTCAGGCATTGTTGATTGATAGGGACGATGAGTTATTGCTATTGAAGGTTGAAAAAAACCTATCCTAAAATACGAGGCCATTTCCATGCATAACGGATAATTAGACAAAGAAGAACAACTTCTACAACTGCGCCAAACACCATGTGTATCCAAGCCTCCCCTGCCAAATTAAACAATATAAAAGGAATATTAACGGTAGCCACGATTATGTTTGTAACGCGATTTACTTTAGCAGGCAGGGTAACGGAAAGGAATATCATCATTGCCGGAATTGTCACTAAGGCGAGTGCTGCCAAAAGAAATCCTTGCGAAATATCAAATACAAATACCTTGCCTTTCAGAATATTTTCCAGTGTACCCGGCATATATAAGGCGAAATAATCAAGATAGATAATTAGAAACATTAAGCTCGCCCAAAGCGTGGCAAGTTTAAGTTTCAGACTGACTTTGATGTCTTCAATTGTGTTTTGTGGTGTTGTTTGTGTATACATAATTATCAATTAAAAATTAAATCCGAAATGCAGCCCTGGTTCAGGTGTGTATTTTGGCCACTTGTCATCTTTTTGTTTAAAACCATCTGGCATTTCAGTGTGATAAGCACGGCCAGCAATACCAAGTGATGGTTCTATAAAAAACCTGTCCTTAAAGAGTTTGATGTGATAGCCAATTCGGTTTGTGTTGAATATAATGAAACCGTCACCCACAGTATTGCCATTGTCATTGACAAATGTTTGCAACATAGGCGTTACGTGTACTGCTACGTAAAGACCTTTCCAAAAAAACCTTTGATAAGCAAGACCAATACCATACTCACGAATATATCCTGGAAATTTTTCTTCCGGCTTTCCGTATGATTTGTTTAAAAATGGGTTAATACCAAGTGGCCAGGCATGTTTCCAAGTTATTAGTTCAAGTGAAATAACATCTTTTCCTGTAATACGATAGCCTAAATTGAGTTGAGCGAAGCTGGGGGGATTTACGCGATCTAAATTACCTACTAAAAACAAAGAGCTACCCACGAACCACCGTTTGTAAGTGCTGTCCGTTTTAGCATATTGTGCATTCACCTGTAAAGTGCTTGTTAAAACTAAAACAAGTCCAATCCATAAAATTTTCTTTTGCATATCTTTTTTTTATTGTTAATTAATACTGCAAAAGTAGATGGGCAATAGACTTAAATTCGTTCACTTAAGTTAAGAAATGATTTACACTTTGCTTTTTTTTCAAAATTCTTGCTCTTAGTCTGCTCAGTGATTGTGGTTTCATACCTAAGAAACTCGCTAATTGTTGTTGTGGAACACGTTGAACAAGGTCTGGTCTATTTTGCAGTAAGTTCAGGTGTCTACCTAATGAGCCCCAACTGTCAATCCTAAAATAATACACAGCTCATTTCTTTGAACTTACCTTGTAAATTCAACTACTTGGGCACTCACAGTTATAGTTCTTCTGACAAAGAAAGGGGCAAAACCACTAACGTGTTCCTCTGTCATCACGTTGATTATGGCTTTGGAACTATTCAGCAAGTTGGCTTTCTTCATCATCGTTGAATATGCATTTTCGTATAATTGCCTTTTGTTAATACCTCCAATTGCAAATATATAAGACTGCTCCGAACTTCCGCTTACCTGATCAACTACTTTGAAGTTGTTCGCACTTAAGTGTACCTCAGTGGCGTTTTGATTGTGGTTGGTAACAAGGGCTATGCCAACGCCACAAGAACTAAGAATTGCCGTGAGCAATAACAAAACAGAATATATGCCGATCTTTTTCATTGTAATAATTATTTATTGTTATACGTGTATTAAAAATTAAACCCAAAATTAAGCCCAGGTTGAATAAAGTAGTTAGTCCATTTTTTTTCTACTGCTTTAAAAGATTCTGGAACATTAGTTCTTACAGGCCAATAACTACATCCAATAGCTGGTTCAAAAAAGAACCGGTTTTTAAAAAACTTAAACTGGTAACCCAAGTGGAAGTTCAGATATAATGTGTATCCATTTCCAATCTTTTTATTATCCTTATCCAAATATTTTTCAAAAGCATTCAATGCATGAAGGGATGTAAAGACTCCTTTCCACCAAAAACGCTGGTATCCTATTGTAGGTGCAAGTATGCGCGCATGTCCAGGATAGTTTAGTCCAGGTGCATTAAATGAAGGTCCAAAAGGGATACCTATTGGCCAAGTATAAATGGATCTTTTAAAATCAAAGGAAACAACATCTTTAGGTGTTATCCTATATCCAACATTTAATTGTATATACTCAGGTGCAGCTGGGTCATTAGGTATTAAATTACCTAACATCAGGAATGAACTTCCAACGAACCACCTTTTATAAGAACTGTCTTTTTTGGCATTTTGTGCTTTAACTTGCAGCGTACTTGCCATAATTAAGGTTAAGGCGAAAGATAAAATTTTCTTTTGCATATCTTTTCTTTTATTGTTAAATGATAATGCAAAAGTAGATTGGCTTGTTCCTTAAATTCGTTCACTTAAGTTAAGAAATGAAGTTACTCTTTGCTTTTTTCCAAAATTCTTGCTCTTAATCTACTCAGTGATTGTGGTTTGATACCTAAAAAACTTGCTAATTGATGTTGTGGCACACGTTGAATAAGGTCTGGTCGTAATTGTAATAAATTTAAATATCGTATTTCAGGTGAAGAAGTCTTAAAGTCGTCAAAGTCTATTTGTTGTTTAGCTAAAAGTTCTTCCGACAATACTCCACACATTAGTTGAAATTTGGGAAATTTAGTATTTAGTTCAACTCCCATATCTGGGTTTGCAACCGTTAGTATGGTGTCCTCAACACAGCTTACAAAATATTCAGACTTATTATTATTTTTTACACAATGGGGTGTCATGCCTTCCATTTCGGTGAAGAAAGCGGTAGTTTTTTCTTCACCATCTATGATGTAATATTTCCGTATACATCCTTTTAGAACAAAATAGTCATACTGCGATTTCTGTCCTTCTTTGAGTAAGATAGTCCCCTTCTTAACAGAGCGGAACAAGTCTAACGAGAGTAATGCGTTCTTCTCATCTTCTGTAAGAGAAATGTATTTTGAAATAAAGTCAAATAGTATGTCGTGCATTGTTTTATATGTTAATATGTTATTGTAGTCTGTTACACTTGCCACTAACGTTTGGCAGCTACAAGAAGTTGGCGATTTTGAAACACTAAACTGTCTGCCCGCACCAAACTTGATACCCTGCCCGACTACGTCATTCAGGCGGGGAAGTACAATCCCGATAGCTATCGGGATCAATTAACCACTGAACCGCCAATTTATTGTAGGTGCTGTGTGCGCCCAGTATGGCGTGTTCATATTCAAGGAGTGAATATGGACAGATTATCCAAGGGGTGCAAGTCCCTTCATGTGCACAACATCGATGCGCATTAGTAAGCTGCAAGCTGGTTTGTCGTGAGGCATACAGTGAAGAAAGCAGGACTACAAAGATCTGTACTGAAGAACATGAACTGCATACCGAGGCAGGTTCGGGCGGGTGAGTCAGC
>JBBSBG010000262.1:0-4738 GCA_038251495.1 Cytophagales bacterium | reverse complement strand
GTCGCCTTCACCGATTGTTTTTCCACAGTATCCGCAGGCTATGCCCTCTTTAGCCAAAAAAGGACTTTGGGTAGCGCAGGTGCCCCGAAATTCACCATTCTTAACAAATAATAATCGCACCGACATAAGGGCGAAGAACAAAGCAAAAACTCCAAGGGTGAGAAAAAATACTACCATATTAATTTGTGTTTTTCCTGTATAACAAAGGTACAACACCTCATTCAATTGTTAAGTTTACAACATCATGAAAAAACCTCTTTCTACCCCCGATTTAAACCGCGAAGCGAAATTAAAAGCATTTGACCGCTTGCTTACCGTTATGGATGAATTGCGCGAAAACTGTCCGTGGGATAAAAAACAGACCCTGGAAAGCTTAAGACACTTAACTATTGAGGAGACTTATGAATTGTCGGATGCAATTCTTGAAGGAGATTTAACGGAAGTAAAAAAAGAGTTGGGTGATTTGATGCTTCATAATG
Source organism: Cytophagales bacterium (assembly GCA_038251495.1). GTDB lineage: Bacteria > Bacteroidota > Bacteroidia > Cytophagales > Cyclobacteriaceae > ELB16-189. The sequence goes on along the minus strand of JBBSBG010000262.1, from coordinate 4,259 downwards.
TTTTTTATTCGCGCATTGCAGCCGAAGCCGGAGTGTTTGATGTTGCCGATGTGTTGAATTCGATTTGTGATAAGCTAGTTGAACGACATCCGCATGTATATGGTGATGTAATTGCCGAAGATGAAAAAGCAGTAAAAGAAAATTGGGAGAAGATAAAGTTACGCACGGGAAATAAATCTGTGTTGGAAGGTGTACCAAAATCATTGCCCGCATTGGTAAAAGCAATTCGCATTCAGGACAAGGCACGCGGGGTGGGCTTCGATTGGGAACAGAAAGAACAGGTGTGGGAGAAAGTAGAAGAAGAAATGCAGGAATTTAAAGCAGAATTCAGTTTAGAAACAGAGGCAGGTGTAAACAAAGAAAAAGTGATGGCTGAATTTGGCGACCTGTTATTTTCACTTGTGAACTATGCGCGCTTTATAAACCTTGATCCGGAAGAGGCTCTTGAAAGAACAAATAAGAAATTCATTAAGCGATTTCAATACCTGGAAACTGAATCAGCAAAGGATGGAAAGAAAATGGGGGAGATGACACTGAGCGAGATGGATGAATATTGGAATAGAGCTAAGACTCTCTAATCATTGGTCAATGTCGCTTAGTTAGCTATTTCCTTTGACCTCACCCCCGGCCCCTCTCCAGAGGAGAGGGGTGACTGAATTTATTAGGTTTTACGCTGTGGTAAAGTTCATCTTTCTTTTTTTAAACTTGTTTATTTTTGCCTCCAGAGCAGAGGGGTGACTGAATTTATTCACTCGAAGACATTAATAATGACGAAAACTTTCCTTAATTAAACGACATTGAATCATTAATTTTTTCACCGCATCCTTATCATAACTGATTGTATATTTATCAGTAGTGCCGGTGATTTTTAAGAATAGTTTGGTTTTGTCTACCCCGTCATCTTCCAAGGCCCAAAGGCTTCATCGGGGTCTCCTTTCCAGTATCGTCTCCCGCCTCGGGGACGATACGCATCGTAAATCATTATAACCTTAGTTATCAATCTCCCAGTCAAACTCTTCATCGGTTAGCTCCAACTCTTTTTTCTTTTTGATACCTTTCAATTTGAAAGCGTCTTTTAATTCCTGCACTTCTTTTTTGAGATCGCTGGCTAGTTTCTTTTTCACCGCATCTTTATCATAACTGATTATATATTTATCGGTGGTGCCTGTGATTTTTAAAAATAGTTTTGTTTTGCCCACACCATCATCCTCAACCGCGCCAAAGGCTTCATCGGGGTCGATTTTATTTTTGTTGCGAAGCGGGGCAATCACCCGGTAGTCAATTACTTGATCGAACGTGTGCGTGCCACTTACCTGAATGGTGGTTGCATTGCTTTTTATTTCCATTTGCGGAATGTAGATGGTTTTGTTTTCTATATGTATTTCATTTTTCAAGTCGGCAAAACGCAAGTGACTCAAACTTTCATCATCCAAATATTTGTTTAGTTTTTTCATTGGCTCAAAATTATTGAGTTCGCCATTTTTTATGGTTACACCAATGTCAGCAATCAATGTGGGTGGAATTAGATTTAGTTTCTCATTAAGAGCCATCTCCATTTCTACGGTTGCATAGGCCTGACCTTTCAAATGTTTGTCCTGAATAAAGTCTTGAAAGAAGTTATCAAACACATAGAAAATACTATCCACATACAATCCATTCAACTTCATGGAACTGATTACATCGATAGCCTTCGGATTTTTAGCATCTACAATTCCGCTTACGGTTAGCTCGCCACCAAGGGTATTCATAGTAATGTTACGAGAAACTGCTACCTGATTCTTCACCAATAAATCGCCTTTAATGTTTTTTGGTTTGAAGCGTTGATACTTCATCCGCTTCACGTCACAATTAAAATTGAGTTGCAGGTTGGGTGAAATTCTAAACTGATACGTCTTGGATTGTTCATCACTAAACCCAATAGAAAAGAGTTGATCGAGATCGAGGAAATTTGATTTTAAATCGGTTTCTATGCCGATGGGTTGATTTTCAAAAATGAGGAATGTGATAATGTTTTTAAAAAATCCGTTTAAAAGAAAATCACTATTCTCAAAATAGCCACCCACATTGCTTAGAGCAAGATCGTTATTGTTGAATTGCAGCGATCCGTTAATATCGCGAAAGCGAATCTTTTGTTTGCCATAGGCAAAGTTGATATTTGATAAGCCAATACTGCCACTAGTAATAACTCTTTGAGCGGTAGCCTTTTTCTTTAGCAATGAAGTTTTTCCCTCGAAAGAAATATCGGCAGTAAGTAAGCCGGTTAAATCAGTTAAGTCTTCAATTGGATAAAAGTTATAGATGGATGCAGCATCCAAGTCGCCTTTGAAATCAAAAATAATGTAAGGACTGTCAAACTCCCGAACCGAGAGGTTGGCTTTGAATGACTTCCCATTCAGTTCTCCCTCCATATCCTTCAAAAATAATTGTGCTCTGGCCAGTTCAGTTAACGAAGGACTTGCGAATGAGCCGTTAAGGTTGGCATGCGTAATTTTGGATTGATAATCAGGATGGTAAAGTGTGGCATCCGTGCATCCAAACGATGCTGAAATAAATGGACTCTTCTTATCACTGATTTCACCTTTCAGAGACAGATTGAAAAACACATCGCCATCACTCCGATATTGTTTTAGTTTTTTAGTTACTTCTTCAGGTAGCAAAGACAGGAGCGTTTGGATGTCAGTATTTTTACCTTCAGCCTTTAGATCAATAAGATTTTTTTCTTTGTAAATGTAGTTACCATTTACAGCAAATTCTGAGCGACCAATCTTTAACGTAGAAGGTTTTATTAAAACGTTCTTTTTGTCATCGTCATAATCTACATGGGCATCGACTGTAAAATTTTTGTTGGCTAGAAAGATTGAACTGCCGATACCAATTTGTTCGGTGATAATATTTCCCTCGGCTTTAATTTGATATAGATCGCCTGTTACGGCAATCGAAGCACTTAACTTATCACTATTAAATACATGATGTTGATTTGCCTCTTGATCAATATAGCTGACTATGGTTTTTGTTAGGGTAACATTTTGTAGTTCGAATTTTACAGCCCCACCACCTCCGCCAGAATTTTCTTTCAGGACATTGAAATTGGTTTTACCGGCCGCGTTAATTTTCAAATTTGTTTCACTCCCGGTAACGGAAAGCCCTTTGATGGAATAATTGCCGCGCCAAACCTGAATAGGACTCAAGTTAAACGCAATCCGATCGGCAGTAAGCAGTGGATAGTTACCCGGAAAACTGTCCTCTATGTAAACATCGGTGAACACAATGGCCAAGTTCGGGAAGTTGGAAAGCATAGAGATGTCGATCTTTCCGATTTTAACAGGCGTGTTCAATCGTTTATTGGCTTCATTTACAAACTGCTGAATAATGCGATCCTTAAAAAGAAACACAGAGATGGCCAGCCCGCTAATGAGTACAGCAAGGACAATACTGATGTATAAAAGTAGCTTCCGGAAGGTCTTCAAAGTTTAAAAAATGGTTCTGTAAAAATACACTACAAGTATTAAACCACAGAATAACCGAAATATTTAGAATTAAGACCATTTAAGTCAATAAACTTTAGGTCGCACTTTTGCACAATTCCAATTCTCTTTTACCTCTGCACTCCTAAAAAACGATGGGACTTTTCCGATAGCTATCGGGATTGGAGGTTCAGAGCCTAAAGTAGAAAAGGGGAGCTTAGCCCAGCTGGTTCAGAGCATCTGCCTTGCAAGCGGAGGGTCGGGGGTTCGAACCCCTCAGCTGCCACATAATATCGAAAGCCGCCTATTAGGTGGCTTTTTTAATTTCCCATAATTGAAAGGAACCTAAATAATCATCCCAGCGGCCACGGTTTCATTCGTATTTTCATCCACCAGAATAATACTGCCTGTTATTCTATTTTTACGATAGCTATCAAACTCCAACGGTTGGGCGGTGCGCAACTTAACGCGGGCAATATCATTCATTGTCAATTGCTCAACGCCCTTCACCTGTTCAATCTTGCTAATATCTAATTTGTAAGTGATCTCTTTTAATACAGCTTTGGTTTCGCGCGAAGTATGGCGTAAGTAAAATTTAGAATTTAAATTGACAGGTCGCTGGTTCATCCAGCACAACATCAGTTCAATATCTTGACTGCTTTCTGGATGATTGGTTGGCTTTGCAATAATATCGCCACGACTAATATCAATCTCATCCTCGAGGGTTATTGTTACCGACATAGGCGCAAACGCTTCTGTCAATTGCTTCTCTCCAAATTCAATCGTTTTTATTTT
>JBBSBG010000261.1:0-4759 GCA_038251495.1 Cytophagales bacterium | reverse complement strand
GATGCAGCTTCCGGAATTCAAAAATGGGTTTATGATGTAAATTCACAAACTCAATATGACGGCAACCGTGCAGCGTTTCATAATATGATTAATAGTCGTGGTGTAGCGTATTGGACGGATGGAAAGGATGATAAACGAATCTTCTTTACAGCAGGATCCAACACATTTGCCATTGATGCTACAACCGGAAAACCCATTTCAACTTTTGGCAATAATGGATCGATTGATTTGCATGAAAACCTTGGCCGCGATGTAAGCAATTTGTTTATTGTAAACTCCTCGCCTGGTATTATTTATAAAAGCCTGTTGATTTTAGGTTCACGTGTTGATGAAGCTCCGCCTTCAGCTCCGGGGCACATTCGCGCGTATGATGTTATTACCGGCAAACTTGAATGGATTTTCCATACCATTCCTCAGCCAAGCGAAGATGGTTATGAAACCTGGGAAGACAAAGATGCCTGGAAACACATTGGTGGCGGTAATGTTTGGAGTGGATTTTCTTTAGATGAAGAACGTGGAATTTTATTCGCACCAACCGGTTCGGCTGCGTACGATTTTTATGGCGGCAAGCGCAAGGGTGCAAATCTTTACGCAAATTGTTTGCTTGCACTTGATGCTGCAACCGGAAAAAGAATCTGGCATTTTCAATTCATGCATCACGACTTGTGGGACAAGGATCTTCCTGCTCCTCCAGCTTTGATAACTATAACTCGCAACGGAAAGAAAATTGATGCGGTAGCACAAACAACAAAAAATGGAATGATCTATACGTTTGAACGTGAAACCGGGAAACCTCTTTTTGATATTGAAGAAATTGAAGTACCCCAAGAAACAGATCTTGAAGGCGAACAGGTTTGGCCAACACAACCTATTCCGGTGTTGCCGAAACCATTTGTGCGTCAAACGCTAACCGAAAATGATCTTAATCCATATTTAGATTCAAGTGAGCAAGTGGCCATCAAAGAAAAAATGAAGGGCTATCGCTATGGAAATATGTTTCTACCGCCTGGTAAAGTACCATCACTTGTATTTCCGGGTTATGATGGCGGTGGCGAATGGGGTGGTCCCGCATTTGATCCGAAAACGGAAATTCTTTATGTGAATGCTAATGAAATGGCCTGGGTAATGAAGATGAATGAAAATAAAATTCCAACGCCAAAAAAAGAAACGTTGCTTGAAGCCGGTCAACGGTTGTATGCCCAAAACTGTTTGGCTTGCCATGCAGCCGATCTCAAAGGCACGGGTAATAACCCAACCTTAATAGGTATAAATTCAAAGTATAAGTCCGCAGATTTTATTGACTTGATCAATAATGGCCGAAGAATGATGCCTGCATTTAAACCGTTAGCCGAAGCAGAAAAAAATGCATTGGCTGCTTTCATCCTTGATCTTAAATCAGAACAGAAAAAAGAATTTATTTCAGAGGCTAAACCTATCGACACGGTTAATCACATGCCTTATAAAATTTCCGGTTACAACAAATTTTTAAGTGCAGATGGATACCCAGCCATTAGTCCACCATGGGGAACATTGAATGCTATAAATATGAGCACAGGTGAATTCGTTTGGAAAACTGCATTAGGAGAATATGAAGAATTGAAAGCTAAAGGAATTCCGCCCACAGGAACAGAAAATTATGGTGGCCCGGTTGTAACCGCGGGTGGACTCGTTTTTATTGCTGCTTCGCGCGATAGTAAGTTCAGAGTATTTGATAAGAAAACCGGGACCCTGCTCTGGGAATACACGTTGCCTGCGTCTGGTTTTGCTTCCCCCGCTGTTTACGAATTGAATGGAAAACAATATGTAGTAATCGCTTGTGGTGGTGGAAAGTTGAATACAAAATCAAGTGATGCTTATGTGGCATTTGCTCTACCTGAGTAGGCCCTTTTACGATTATAAATGACTGGAACAGCTGCTCCTACTCTGCTTCTGATATTTATTTACATTCGATTGTCCGATTTAAAGGCATCCGTACGTCTTAGAGGAAATTTGTTTAACTTAAAATTAAAATATATGGAAAAGTTCATGTTAATTTTTCATGGTGGCAGTGACATTGCCCCTGAAATGAAATCACCCGAGGCAATGCAAAATCACATGCAGAAGTGGTTTGCCTGGATAGAAAAATTGAATAAAGATGGCCGCTATGCTGGTGGTGAAGCATTGGAGCCAAAAGGCAAGTTTATTGGTGGCAAAAATCGTGTTGTTACTGATGGTCCATTTGCCGAAAGTAAAGAATTAGTTGGTGGCTATTTTATTGTGAATGCGAAAGACATTGATGATGCCATTGCGCTATGTGAAGATTATCCGGATTTCATTTTTGATGGTAAAGTTCAAGTACGACCTGTTCAAAAAATGGACATGTGAGTTCCGATCCTTTTTATAAAACAAGTGTAAAGAAGCCGCATGAAAATGTGCAACAGGTAGTCGGCCATCTGTTCCGCCACGAGGCGGGAAAGATGGTCGCTGTACTTACGCGATTTCTTGGAACTGATCATTTGGATACGGCCGATGATCTTGTTCAGGATACTTTACTCAAAGCAATGGAGACCTGGCGCATCGGTGGAGTACCTGAAAATCCACCAGCGTGGTTATATAAAGCTGCCCACAACAAGGCTATCGATTGGGTTCGAGCCAACCAGCGAAAGACAAGACTACTTGCTGCTGAAGAGGAACTGATACGCACTACCTGGAATTTAGATACAGCCAGCGAAGAGTTATTCAATGAGCATGAAATTCAGGATAGCTCGTTGCGAATGATGTTCGCTTGCAGTCATCCGGCCATTCCATTCGAATCACAAGTTGCATTAACATTAAAAACTTTAGGTGGATTAAGTGTTAGCGAAATTGCGAATGCTTTTCTTACAACTGATGAAACCATTGCTAAACGAATTTATCGCGCTAAGGAAAAATTTAAACAAGAAAATATTAAGCTGGATTCACCTGGCCTTTTTGAATTACCACACCGCCTTGATAGTGTGCTACAGGTTTTGTATTTGATCTTCAATGAAGGCTATCATTCAACCCAAGGTAATACAATGATCCGCGAGGATCTTTGTGAAGAAGCCATGCGCCTCACCTACCTACTCATTCAACATAAGGCCACAAACTTTTCAAAAGTAAAAGCGTTAATGGCACTTATGTGCATTCAATCTTCACGCTTTGCTGCGCGAACAGGTGAACTAGGGCAAATTATTTTACTCGAAGATCAAGATCGCTCAACTTGGAATAAACCGCTCATTCAGCAAGGCATTTATTTTCTTGCACAAGCATCTGAAGGAAATGCGTTAAGTGAATATCATATTGAAGCGTCTATCGCATCCGTACATGCGCTGGCTCAAACTTTTAAAGAAACTCGGTGGGATAAACTAGTCACACTTTATCACACGCTGATGGACTATAAACCAGGGTCAATAACCAACCTGAACTATGCAATTGCTATCGGCTATGCTTCCTCCCCTGAAAGAGGAATAACGGAACTTGATAAAATCGAAAACTTGAAAGATCACTACCTCTATTTATGTGCACGTGCAAATTTTTACTTTCTCAAAGGAGAATTGCAACAAGCTAAAATCCATTTCGAAGACGCTCTTACCAAAGCGTCATCGAAATATGAAATGGATTTGATAAAACGCTATCTCAAAAAGATAGTTAAAAAATAACTTCAATTTGTGATCGGGTTTACTCAGGGAGGATGCCCGGTGTTTGGGACAAGTTAACGGATGCATCGTAACGACTATAATTATAAATCATCAAGCCGGACACTATTAAGTTGAGTAAAATCAGAAACGAACCTACTCCCAACATTAATAAAGCTTGACCGGTGAAAGTTGGAAATTCCTTTAATTCCGAAAGCAAGGCAAGCGACATATATAAATTAACAGCAATAAATAGAGTTGAGATCAGCATTCCAGTAAATTTCCATTTGTAGTGACTCTGTAAAGCCAGAAAAATTATTAATCCAATTGCAATTGAACTGATGCTGAGCGGAGGTGTGTATGTCGAACAAAATAGTACAGCGATTATGTAATACTCAGGAAAATTTTGTTTTAGCTTTATCATCATTAAATCATTAATGAGTAAAGATAGAAAACTGATTTAAATTAATATAGCTAGCTCCTTGATAATTTTCGCTAGACGCTAGCATCAAGCCTTCGCTGAATTGCTTCGCTCCTACTTTTACAATCGTATTGATGGCAACAAACCGCACAAAGTTCTCGACATCGGGCAGGTTATCTTTTAATGCCGGACCCATTGGCGTAGGTGTAGCGGTGTTAAAGAACTGTTGGTTTTCACCATAATCTTCATTTACATACACGTGATAAATACGATCTGCTTTTGTATGAAACGTATCGAACGTCCATTCGTCCTTAACAAAAAGTGCAATGAGGATACAACACGCAATGCCAAGAGTAAGGCCTGGCACATTGATAAAAGAATGCACTTTGTTTCGCCAAAGCGAACGAAAAGCAATTTTGAGGTAGTTGCGTAACATTCTAATTGGGTTTGCTCAAAAGTGGTAAAAATTCGGGTTCTGGTAAACCTTGACGACCTTATCTGGGAATGAGATGTAGTGAACCGAAACAAGTTGTAGTGAGAAAGGTTTTCTTGGCTACAATCATGATCGCAATGAATTTTCTTTGCGGCCGCTGCGATCTCTGTGGTTAAACTATCAATTTTACTAACTTACCTCTCTAACCAAACTACCTGCTATGAAAGTAAAATCACTCATTCTCTTCCTGCTGATCTCTGTCAGCGGCCT
>JBBSBG010000260.1:0-4761 GCA_038251495.1 Cytophagales bacterium | reverse complement strand
TGAAATCTGCTTTCGACTCTCCCTGATTTACTTCTTCTATTAATGCACCAATTGCAGTTCCACTTCGTAGCAATTGCTTTGAAAGGACAACCTCTTTATTTTTTTGTAAGTCTCTACACACCTTAACAATTTCTAATGCAAAAGAGTAACTCTTGCTCTTGAGCACATTTTCCTTTCCAATTATCAATTGTCCACTATCCATTGTTAATTAATCAGTATTCAATTTTAACTCCGCGATAATATTCTTCGTGTTGATAATCTTTGCGTAAAGGATAACCTTTCCAGTCGGCAGGCATTAAAATTCTTCTTAAGTCAGGATGGTTTTTAAAATTTATTCCAAACATGTCGTACACTTCCCGCTCTAACCAGTTAGCCGATTTCCATATACTAACTAAGCTCTCTACTTCTGGATTCTCACGAGACAGAATCACTTTCAAAGCCAAGGATTGATTTAACGGAATAGAATAGAAATGATAAATAACTTCCATCGTTCCCGCTTCAACACCATTATCAACACCAGTAACACAGGAAAGCATATCGAAATAGGCGGCTGGATTTTTATGAAGATCAGAAGCAACTTCGATCAGCTTGGATCCAGCTATGGTGAATGTTTTCGGATAAGCATTTAACTGAATTTCTCCACCAAAGCCAATTAAAATTTGATCTATCGAAGTTGCCATTAGCTAATATGGTTCTTGATAAAGGCTCGCAATGGATTAAGATATTCATGATCTAAATTCCAAAGCTCACTGTCTTGGTAATTTCTTTCCTCAACCATAGTTTTTGAAAACAAAAGGTCAAGGTATGCGTGAATTTTAGTTTTCTGAGCGGGCAAATTCAATTTTATCTCCGATTGTTTTTGCAAGCATTGTAAATAATCTTGGAAACAATCAAATATGAATACCTTATCAGGATTTATGATTTTTTCCAATAATACCTCAAGGTTTCCAACACTATTATTATTTGGAAAGAGGAATATTTCTGATTCTACCTGAAGGTTATCACAAATATCGATAAGCGATTGCCCCCTTGTTTCAAAGTCCTTGTCAGCATCAAAAACAATAAGATTTTTTAAGTTTAGATCACTACCTTGAACAAACCATTCTTTAAATTTTGGTAGTTTGTCCTTTCCATCAACCTGAATTATTTGATTATCGGGAACTTCCAAACCAAAGTTGGATTTCAAAAACTGTTTTAGAAAAAATTTATCTGACTTTCCCTCAACAAATATAGTTGCTCTTAATTTCATCTGGCACCACCTCGTACATCATTGCCCATCAAAATATTCGCTTCCAGATGACCAAATGGATAGGTGTAAGCCTTAACTGATTTATCTGGCAACTCAACTAATGAAATACTTCGTGCATCTTTTTGGTAGCTCTTCATTTTTGGTTCGGAAAGAACATCTACAAAATACTTTATACACTCTTCATTGTGTGTGGTCATAAAGAGTTGAACATTATGCCTAACCGCTGCTAAAAGTATCACATTCCAGAATGAACTAAATCTACTATAATGAATCCCTGTGTCAACTTCATCTATCATTAGCCTTTTCCCTTTGTTCGCAATTATCTCCAATAGAATTCGAAACAACTTAACTGTACCCTCCCCATAGAAACCCAATGGCAATGTTGAGTTCTTTGACTTTTGAGTAACTATAAGAAAAATGGATTCATCACTTTTAGGAGCTGAAGGCTCAATATATATTAAATCAGGAATAAAAATTCTCATATATTCAAACAACAGTTCTTTTTCCTTTGGCAAACTTTGAATAAAACGAGAATAAAAATTTACCAAATCGGAATCATAACCTTTGCTAAATGGGATTAATGGAACTGAGAATTCCTCTATTGAAAACAAAGCATCATTATAAAAATAATCATATTCTCTGTTTTGTATTCCGGAAATTTTAAACCTTAGATTGACACTATCAAAATTGAACCGAACTTCATAAAATTTTCTATCTACAGTAGTTGATGAAAATAGAATTTCATTTATGGATGTCTCAAGATTCCTAAAATAACTAAATTCTCGAAATTTAGGATTTGCAAAAACCTTATGATTGAGGAGGGCTTGTCTATAATTTGTTATTGTTGCAATGACATTTAGCTCATCAACCAATAGCATTTCTAATAAACTGGTCTTACCCACATTATTATCACCCACTATAAGATTAAATTGTCCCAGATCATTCATTTCAAATGATTCAAAGCGTTTAAAATTCTCAACTTTAAAACTTGTAATATGTCTGCTGTTATCACTCATACTTTAAAGATACAAATTTAGCTATTCCCTTCAATCTTGTTATCCATCAGCTCTTCGATAGCCGTGGGCTTCATCCGGCTTTCTTTTCTTATCTTCTCATGAAGTTTAAGGATACCTCCAATCAAGGCTTCAGGTCTTGGCGGACATCCGGGCACGTAAACATCTACCGGAATTATCCGATCAACACCTTTTACTACATGGTAACCATGTTGCCAATACGGACCTCCGCAATTAGAGCATGAGCCCATAGAAATAACATAGCGTGGCTCGGACATTTGTTCATAAAGTTGCTTAACGCGATCGGCCATTTTAAATGTTACCGTACCCGAAACAATCATCACATCAGATTGACGCGGAGACGCACGTGGCACCATCCCAAACCGATCCATATCATAGACCGTACTACCCGTGCTCATAAACTCAATTGCGCAGCAAGCCAACCCAAACGTCATGGGAAACAACGATGATAGGCGCGACCAATTTAATAGGTCATCTACTTTTGTGATGATGACGCCCCCATGCTCAAACTGCTGATCTAACAATCCCTTCATGGCGTACTGGTAACTTTATGTGGCTTATACTTTTCATTCAATTCTGCGTAAAGCGAATCGGGTACCGGTGATTTAACATCTTTTATATCAGGCGATGATTTTACCCAATCCAAATGCCCCATTCTCCAGGCGTATGCTAAACCAAGAACTAATATGAAAATGAAAATCAGCATTTCAACAAAGGTATACCAACCCCACGCTCCATCTGTCTCGGCAATCAATTCTTTATTTGCAAAAACCACCGACCAGGGAAAAAGAAAAACTACTTCTACTTCAAACAAAATAAAAACTAACGCCAACACATAAAAGCGAAGATTAAATTGAACCCAAGCATTGCCTTGTGGCGTTTCACCACTTTCGTAAGATGTTAGTTTTTGTTTATTTGGTCGATTTGGTCTTATGAATCGGGAGACCAACAGCGCAGATGCTACGAATAGCAAGCCACCTAAAAAGAATACTAAAATTTGATAAAAAACAGATATTGGCTCGCCACTCATCAATCAAAGATACACACGTCTGAGGTTCTTACCCAAACTCTACAGGTTGGTGGTACTAAATGTATCACCTTGATTTATATCGCCTGTTTCGTACCCTTTCCTAAACCAGTGTTGCCTTTGGGCTGATGTGCCGTGTGTAAATGAATCAGGTACAACATAACCCTGAGCTTGCTTTTGTAAACGATCGTCACCAATAGCGCTGGCTGCATTCATGGCTTCTTCAAAATCTCCGGCCTCAACTAAATTAAACATCGCATCGGCATGATGTGCCCAAACCCCTGCCAGAAAATCGGCTTGCAGTTCAAGCTTTACTGAGAGTTTATTGTACTCAGCTTCACTAAGCTGGCCTTTCATTTCATGAACCTTATCAGTGATACCCATTAAATGTTGCACATGATGACCCACCTCATGGGCGATTACATAAGCCTGTGCAAAATCACCCGGGGCATTAAATCGATTTTTTAGCTCTTCATAAAAACTGAGATCGATAAACACTCGTTCATCTGCACTGCAATAGAAAGGACCCGTTGATGCATCGGCATTTCCACAACCTGATTGCACGGTGCCATTAAAAATTGTTAGTCTCGGTTCTCGATAATCACTAAGCAACTTGTTCCATACATCTTCTGTATCGGCTAACACCACACCAACCAGATCTGCCATTTCTTGTTCTTCAGGAGTAGATTGATAGGGTGTTGATTGCGAAACCGAAGGCCCGCTATCCATGGGTATTTGTTGCAATAAGGACAAAGGATTCTGGCCCGTGATCAGACCGATTACCACAATGACGATAACAATCCCAATTCCTCCCTTTATCGGTAAGCCACCAAAGCCACCTCCGCCACCACTTCCGCGCTGATCATCAACATTACCGCTTTGTCTTCGCCCTCGCCACTGCATAACATCTTTGGTTTAAGATTGGAAGTTACGGAGCGATCTTGTCAAACAAAAGCTATGTTCAGCAATAATTATAGCTTAGACCTCATCACTCTTGGGTTCCCACAATTCAATCTTATTACCATCAGGATCCATTATCCAACCAAACTTTCCGTATGAGTACTCCTGCATTTCACCAACAATTTGAACACCCTCTTCTGTCAATACTTTTAGCAACTCAACTAAATTCTCTACCCGATAATTAAACATAAACTGTTTCTCACTGGGATTGAAATAAGGGCATCTCTAAAAACCCTTGCTTTCATTACCTCAACCCCTGCCCCTTCTCCAGAAGAGAAGGGTAAGCGGAGTTTTTAGAGATGCCCATAAGTTGTATCCTCTTTAAAAGGACTTCAGGCAGTTTGTGCTTGTGCGCCTTCCTTGTTGTCAGGGTCGATCCATTTAAACGATGCACCATATTCATCAACAGGCAAGCCTAGATGCTTACCATACCATTCCTTAATTTTTTTAGGGTCAGTTGTTTTAAAAAACACCCCACCCAATCCTGTAAC
>JBBSBG010000259.1:0-4762 GCA_038251495.1 Cytophagales bacterium | reverse complement strand
GCGTACTCCACACAAGAATTTATCAATTAATCTAAGCGATAAAAGTCCGTAGAATTAACCTACTCATAAGGATAAGTCGATTTTGGTTAAATCCAAAGTGCGTGTGAGATTAATTGACTAACCGAAATATTCTTTCATACGCTCAAAAAAACCCTTTTCACCTGCCTCAGGCTGTGGTTGGAAGTTTGGAGCAGACTTTAGGCTTTCAAGTTTAGCTTTTTCTTCGCTCGATAATTTTTTCGGGGTCCACACATTAATATAGATGAGTTGATCACCGGCACTGTAGCCGTTAATATCTTTCAATCCCTTTCCGCGAAGGCGTAAGATTTTCCCGCTCTGGGTGCCAGGCTCTATTTTAATGCGCGCTTTTCCGCCTATTGACGGAACTTCTATTTGTACGCCAAGAGCAGCGTCAATAAAACTGATGTGTAGATCGTAAACCAAATTATTTCCATCACGTTTCAACTCCTTGTCTTCAACTTCTTCAATTAAAATTAACAAGTCGCCAGGCACACCACCACCGGGTGCTTCATTGCCTTTGCCCGACATAGAAAGTTGCATGCCTCCACTTACGCCCGCAGGAATTTTTACGGTGATCATGTCTTCTTTAGACACAAGACCTGAGTTATCTACTCCAGCCGGACGTTTGTCAATTAGCTGCCCGGCACCATTACACGCTGAACATGTTGTGGTCGATACCATTTGACCCAGCATGGTGTTTACCACTTTTCTTAGTTGACCAGTGCCACCGCAGGTTTGGCAATTTTTGAAGGTTACTCCCTCTGCCCGGATTAATCGGTTTACTTTTATTTTCTTTTCTGCGCCATTGGCAATTTCTTCCAAAGAAAGTTTGAGTTTGATTCTTAGGTTAGACCCCTTGCGCTGACGGGTTCTTCCACCATTGCCACCGCCAAAGAAACTATCGAATGGGCTGCCGCCACCGCCACCAAAAATATCTCCAAACTGACTGAAGATATCTTCCATGTTCATGTCGTGACCGCGGAACCCACCCGCACCCGGTTTTGAATGACCAAAGCGATCATATTGCGCGCGCTTCTCTGCGTTGCTTAAAATTTCGTAGGCTTCGGCTGCTTCTTTAAATTTTTCCTCAGCGGCTGCATCACCTTGATTTTTATCGGGGTGAAATTGAATAGCAACTTTGCGGTATGCTTTTTTTATTTCTTCCTGCGTTGAGTTTTTGGCTACGCCCAGTATTTCGTAATAATCTCGTTTACTCATAGAAGCTCGATGTTAGATGTTCGAATCTCGAGGTGTGAATCTCGAAGGTGGAGGTTCGAATTAATTGTCATGTTTAGTTTCCCAGTTTTGATGAAGCTCAGTCAGCATTTTGCCAATATGATTAAGCTGACCTTCATAGTTTAAATACTCTTCTTCTTTAATGTAGCCGCAATCTTTTGCAAACCGTATCCAGTTCTGCGTTTCTCCGGCTGACCCTAATGCATCAACTAAATGCACGTTGAATTTGTTTTCATAATGTCTTTTACACCATCCCTCAACAATGTTGGCACTAATCGATTTTGAAGATCTAACTACCTGCGAGGTAAGTGAGTAAAGTTCTTCCTTAGGAAATTTTCGAGAGTCATGGAAAATGCTCATAGCCATTTTATACGAAATGTTGTAAACATCTAAATCCTTATATGACTTTATCATCTTTTGATTTCGTACCTCGAATTTCTAATCTCCAACTTCTAGCTTCCTACAACTACTTTCGCGAAGCGAATAACTTTGTCGTTGAGCAAGTATCCCTTCTCAACCACATCTATAATTTTTCCCTTCAACTTTGCTTCGGGTGCGGGTACTTGGGTAATGGCCTCATGCAAATCAGGATTGAAATCTTTTCCCTTAGCCGTATCCATCGGTTTAATATCGTATTGCTCAAGTGTTTTTCTAAACTTATTCTGAATCAGAAAAAATCCTTCAGCCTCTTTATCGTTTTTATCTTTGAAAGTCTTTTCTCCGCGTTCGAAATCATCCAATACCGGAATCAAAGCTTTTAACAACTGCTCATTGGCAGATTGAATCATCTCCAGTTTTTCTTTCGCAGATCTGCGTCTATAATTATCAAACTCGGCATAGAGGCGCACGTACTTATCTTTGGCTTCTGCCAATTCGTCCTGAATCTTCTTGATAGGGTCAATTGAATTTTCATTCCCTGAAGTTCCTTCTGATTCTGATTCGGTCGCTTCAGACGTTAAATCCTCTATTTTATCAAGTTCCTGTTCCTGGTGTAGGTTGTTTTCCATGTTTATACTTTAATGCGATGCAAAATGACAAGAATTTTGCCAATAGTGCAATCTTGACAAGTTGGCGTATCATCTTTGCCAAAGCTTTGTCTGCCAACAGCAGATTCACTAATTTTCCTGCCATGCAATTAAGATTCATTCAAACAGAAGCGGATTTTCGTGCTGCAATGAGAAGGATAGATGAACTCATTTCTTTAGATCCTAGAGAAGGAACTAAATAGTTTGATGAATTAGATGCAATCTCTTCAATGATTGCATCCTACGAGGATATTCATTACCCGATCGATTGAATCTGAGCCAATGTCTCAACAGAATGCCCAATTAGAAATTTAATCTTAATGCAACGATTTCCAGATAAGGTCTTTCAACTCCACAATTCCTTGATTGGCAATTGATGAAATAAAAACTGCGGGAATGTTCTTCGGAAGTTCTTGCTGAAGTGCTGCTCTCAACTCCTCATCAAGCATATCACTTTTGGTGATGGCAAGAATTCTTTTCTTATCTAAAAGTTCAGGATTGTATTTGCGCAACTCGTTGATCAAAATGTCGAACTCCGTTCGGATGTCTTTTGAATCGGCAGGAATTAAAAAGAGTAACAACGAATTGCGTTCAATGTGTTTGAGGAATCGAATCCCTAGCCCTTTGCCTTCTGCAGCGCCCTCAATAATTCCAGGAATATCTGCCATTACAAACGAGCGCTCATCACGATACTTTACAACACCAAGGTTGGGTGTAAGCGTAGTAAAAGCATAGTCGGCAATTTTTGGTTTAGCAGCCGATACAACGGAGAGTAAGGTTGACTTGCCGGCATTTGGGAAACCAACTAAGCCTACATCGGCCAAAAGTTTAAGCTCCAAAATAATCCATTCATCGCGCCCGGGTTCTCCGGGTTGCGAATGCTGCGGTGCCTGATTGGTGGGGGTTGCAAAAAACCAATTGCCTTTTCCTCCGCGACCGCCCGGTGATAAAATTATTTCCTGGCCATCATCATTGATTTCGCAAACGATCTCATTGGTTTCGGCATTGCGTGCGACTGTACCTAGCGGCACGTCTAAAATCACATCTTTACCAAAAGCCCCGGTGCAATTTTGAGCTTCTCCGGGTTTACCATTCTCAGCCGATACATGCTTCCGGAATTTTAAATGAAGTAACGTCCATTGTTGTGCATTACCGCGCAAAATCACGTGCCCACCACGGCCACCATCGCCACCATCAGGACCACCTTTGTCGATAAACTTTTCTTTATGAAAATGCCGACACCCTGCGCCCCCATTGCCCGAGCGCGAGTTGAACTTTACATAATCAATGAAGTTGGGAGAAGACATGGTTAATTTCTGATTTAAAATTTAAAATTCAAAGTGGGCTTACAATTTTGAACCTTGAATCTCGAATTTACTTTTTATCAATTATGGTCGTTATGTTGTTGAAGATTTCACCGATTTCACCAATGCCATGCACCGTATTTAATCGGCCCATACTTTCATAATGTGGCAACACGTGGACTGTTTTTGTAAAGTATTCGGTAATGCGTTTGTTTAGTTTTTCTTCTTCATCATCCACGCGGTTCTCGGTTGTTCTTCGCTTGGCAATGCGGGTGCGCACTTCCGCTTCGGTAACATCCAAGGCAACTACAAAATGAATGGCGGTGTTGTTGTTTTTCATAAACGTGTCTAACGCTTCCGCTTGCGGTACCGTGCGCGGGAAGCCATCAAATAAAAATCCTTTTGCTTTCGGATTTTTATCTAACTCTTCTTTCAACATAGCGATGGTAATTTCATCGGGTACCAGCGCACCACTGTTCATAATCTCTTTTACACGTTTGCCTAAGTCTGTATCGTTTTTGGTGTGCCACCGAAACAAGTCGCCCGTGCTGATGTGCACAAAACCATATTTCTTAATTAGCTTTTCACTCTGCGTACCTTTGCCTGCCCCAGGTGGGCCAAAGAGGACAAGATTGATCATGATAAACGTTTTTGGTTAAGGTAAAAGTTGCGAAAGATACGGACAAATATCCAATAGTTAACTCGTGGAGGCCGGATGCAAGAAGTTGGGAGTTCGATGGGGTTCTGCCATCGTTACAGCGCTGTATAAATATCTGTGTAATTGCGCCCTAGCCCATCATAGTCAAGTCCATAGCCTAATACAAATTCATTTTCCAGATCGAAGCCTACGTATTTTACATCAATCTTTTTTTCGCGGGCGGGTTGCTTTCGTAGTAACGTAATAGCCTCCACCGATTTGGCTCCTAAGCCACGCAGTTCTTCAATTATTTTTTCGAGCGTAAGGCCGGTGTCCACAATGTCCTCTACTATTATAATGTCTTGATTGAAAAGACTCTCGTCATGCCCTATTAACGTTTTGAGTTGCCCGGTGCTGGCCGTGCCTGAGTAAGAAGAAATTTTTACAAATGAAACGCGGCACGGAATTTTTACTGCCTTCATCAAATCGGAAGCAAACATGAATGAGCCATTCAGGATCGGTAAAAAAACCGGAGCCTT
>JBBSBG010000258.1:0-4784 GCA_038251495.1 Cytophagales bacterium | reverse complement strand
TGATCATGTCGATGTAGGCAATCCTAAAAATACAGGTTCAACCATATATGATTCAAATACTCAGACTTATTTTTTAAAAGGAAGTGGTTATACCATCTGGTTTGGTCGGGATGAATTTCATTACGCCTTCAAAAAGATAAAGGGTGATTTTATTGCCACTGCCAATTTTGAATTTGTTGGAAAGGGAACTGATCCACATCGGAAAATTGGTTGGATGGCCAGAAGT
The DNA here is from genome assembly GCA_038251495.1 of Cytophagales bacterium. GTDB lineage: Bacteria > Bacteroidota > Bacteroidia > Cytophagales > Cyclobacteriaceae > ELB16-189. Next base: position 4,558 of record JBBSBG010000258.1, on the reverse strand, counting down.
TCGCAACAGGAAGATGCTCCGCATATGACTGCCACCATTCATGGCGATGGTTTGATAGCATTGCAATGGCGGCATTTGCGGGGAGCGCACATGCGCGATCCCCAAGATGAAATCTTTTTTGGTAAAAAGAAAGCACAGATCATTCAGTTAGAACGTGCGGGTAGTGTTTATATAATGCGGGTTGCCAACCCAGGTGAATCGCTTCAGGAAGTTGGTCGGTATGAACTTAAGACCTTGCCCGATGAGGTTTTGATTGGATTGTTTATTTCTTCACATAATGAAAATGTTGTTGAAGAGGCTGTCGCGTGGAATGTAAGAATAGATAAACCTATGTCCGAAACTTATAATCCCAATCAACAAGGGTTTATTGGCTGTCGCCTTGAGACGATGAATGTATTTGATGGAAAAAGAAAAGTGATTCACGAATCGACCGATCGGTTTGAGGCTCCTAATTGGATGCCTGATGGAAAGAAGTTGCTGTTCAATGAGAATGGCTCTTTATTTACCATCTCAATCAACGGTGGCGCAATCGAGAAAATTAATACAGGCTTTGCTGATAAAAATAATAACGATCATGTAATATCTTTTGATGGTAAGATGTTGGCGATCAGCCATCACCGCCAAGGTAAAGAGGGCGGAGGATCAACCGTTTACACGGTGCCAATAGCAGGTGGAACTCCACAATTGATAACTGAAAAAACACCAAGCTACTTGCATGGGTGGTCACCAAATGGAAAAGATTTAGTGTTTGTAGGGCAGCGCGATGGAAAACTGTATGACATTTATAAAATAAATTCGAAAGGTGGCGAGGAAATTAAGTTAACATCGAATAACGGATTTCATGTGGATGGTTGTGAATATTCACCAGATGGAAAATTTATTTACTATAACTCAAGTCAAAGTGGTACCATGCAACTATGGCGTATGAAACCTGATGGTTCGGCCAGTGAGCAGTTAACTTTTGATGAATATAACGACTGGTTTCCGCACATCTCTCCTGATGGAAAATGGATTGCCTTTATTTCATTTGAACCGAGTATAAAACCTGCCGATCATCCGTCTTATAAACGAGTAATGCTTAGATTGATGCCAGCGGGTGGTGGAGCACCTCGAGCTATCGCTTACTTATATGGTGGCCAGGGCACAATCAATGTGCCCTCATGGTCGCCTGATAGCAAGAGCATTGCCTTCGTTAGCAATTCAGAAAAATCTGAAAAGTAATTTTCTTAATTATTCGATGGAGTAGGTTATTTCTCCGTCTTTGCCATCTTTGATTTGAATACCGATTTTTTTAAGATCGTCTCGTATTTTATCAGACATAGAAAAGTTTTTATCAACCCGGGCTTTCCTGCGTAAATCGATTAGTAATTGGATGGTATCATTCAAGAGTTCATCCTGAAGTTCTTTCTCTTCTTCAAGACCAAGGACGGATTCCATAAATCCAACATAGGTGTTTTTGAAATTCTCAAAAATCAGCGGATCAATTTCAGCTATTTGAATGTTTCCAGATTTCAAGTCATTAATACGGCCAGACATTTCAAACAACACAGCCAATGTTTTTGCGGTGTTGAAATCATCACTCATACATAGATAGCATTCTTCTGCCAGCCGGTTTAGTTCTGCATTGAGGCTCTTGTTACTTTCTTTACTTTCTGATTTTTCAGATCCGATTTCAATTTTTTTAATTAACCCGAGTGCATTAACTAATTTTTTGAAACCCTTTTCAGCAGCTTGAAGTGCTTCATTCGAGAAGTCGAGCGTACTGGAGTAATGAGATTGTAACATAAAGAAACGAACTGCCATCGCACCATATCCTTTGTCCAACAGCGAGTGCGAGCCATCAAAAAGTTCGCGCGGTAAGAATGAGTTACCTAACGACTTACTCATTTTTTGTCCATTGACTGTCAACATATTTGAGTGCAACCAATAATTAACGGGCGCTTTTCCAGTTGCTCCTGTGCCTTGTGCTATTTCACATTCGTGGTGCGGGAATTTTAAATCCATACCACCACCGTGGATATCAAAAGCCTCGCCCAGGTACTTTGTGCTCATGACTGTGCATTCAACGTGCCAACCAGGAAAACCATCGCTCCATGGTGAGGGCCACCGCATGATGTGGTGCGGAGAAGCCTTCTTCCACAAAGCAAAATCAATCTTCTCGCGTTTCTCATCCTGATTGTCTAATTCGCGACCACTTTCCATCAGTTCTTCAATATCACGGCCAGAGAGTATTCCGTAATGATGATCTTGATTATATTTTCTCACGTTGAAATAAACTGATCCATTGGCTTCGTAGGCCAATCCCTTATCAATGAGTTTTTTGGTTAGTTCAATTTGTTCTACTATGTGGCCGGTAGCACTAGGTTCAATACTCGGTGGAAGAATATTGAACTGGCGCATCACCACATGGAAGTCGTCCGTGTATTGCTTAACAATTTCCATGGGCTCCAGTTTCTGCAGCCTGGCTTTCTTGGCAATCTTATCTTCGCCTTCATCAGCATCATTTTCTAAGTGACCTACATCGGTTATGTTACGAACATATCGAACTTTATATCCCAAAAATCGAAAATAGCGGGAAACAATATCAAAGGTTAGAAAGGTGCGCACATTGCCAAGATGAACATTGCTGTAAACAGTGGGGCCGCATACATACATGCCTACAAAACCATTACTGATGGGTTTGAAGGTTTCTTTACTGCCTGATAAAGAATTAGTTAATTTAAGTGGATACTTGTCAAACTTTTCCATAGTAAAATCAAGCCTCCAAAGTACGATTAAATGATCAAACGGTTATACCTGATCGGTTGCTATCGTGCGATAAGTATGCATTGCAGTTGGTGATGTAGATGGCGATGGCTTAGAGGATTTTATAATTGGTGGGTCTACCGGACAGGAGACTACACTATTTAAGCAGGCAATTGATGGACAATTTATGGCGTCCATGGATAGTGGGACTGAAATAAATAAATCCGATGCTGAAGGAATACTTTTGTTTGACTCAGATATTGATGGTGATTTGGACTCGTATATCTCGCACGGAGGATTTCAGTTGGAGCCTGATCATTTAAATTATCAAGATCGACTCTACATAAATAATGGTACTGGTAAATTCAATATAGATACCCTTGCACTTCCTAAATTGACAATTAACTCATCGTGTGTTCGAGCTGCCGACTTTGATAAAGATGGGGATTTAGATTTGTTTATAGGGGGTAGGGTTATTCCGGGTAAATATCCACTTGCGGTTAGAAGTTATTTGCTCCAAAATGTGAATGGAACCTTTACAGATGTTACTTCTAAAGTAGCACCGCAGTTGGTTTCTCCAAGATTAGTGACTGATGCTGTACGGAGTGATTATGGTAATGATGGATCTATTGATTTAATTGTTGTTGGCGAGTTTATGCCAATACAGATTAACGAAAACTCAAATGGAAGTCTTATAAGAAAAGAATTTCAATCCATCGACAACAAAATAGGTTGGTGGAATAGCATTGCTGGAGGCGACTTTGATCAAGATGGTGACATAGATTACGTAATTGGAAACCTTGGACTAAATAATTACTATAACGCGACTATAGATGAGCCATTAACTATTTATGCAAACGATGTAGACAAAAATGGCAGCGTTGATGCTATACTAACCTGTATCTTTAAGGATCAACTAGGTAACAAGATTGAATTTCCAATTCATTTTTGGGATGAATTGAATGCTCAAAGTCCGAGATTTAGAAAGAGTTTTATGTCTTATAATGAATATGGAAATGCAACAATAAGTAATTTATTAACCGAAGACGAACAAAATATGGGGTATAGGCTAAGTGCTAATTTTATGGAAACCTCTTATTTGAAGAACAACGGAGATCAAGGATTTGAGTTGATACCACTTCCGAAAATTGTTCAGGTAGCCCCGGTAAATGGTATTGTAATAATGGATATTAATGGTGACAGCTATTTGGATATTCTTATGGTTGGTAATGATTACGGTAATGAGGTTTTTGCAGGAAGATATGATGCGTTTACGGGTTTGGTTTTAATCGGTGATGGGAATGGAAATTTTTCAATAGTTCCTTCATTCAAGAGTGGGTTTCTAGTTACTGGTGATGCGAAGGGGTTGGCAAGAATAAACTCAGTAAAGGGCGAGTTGCTTTTGGCAACACAGAATCAGGACAGTCTTAAGATATTCAGGCCTACATCATTTATTGCTGGAACTGAATTCATTCCAAAAAATAGTGACATGTCTATTGATTTTATTTTTACAGATGGGCGAATTCAAAAAATGGAAATTAATTACGGATCTGGTTATTTATCCCAATCATCTAGAAGGGTAATGATCCCTTCGGGGGTAAAAGAAATTAGGGTTCAGAACTCTGAAGGCATAAAACGAACTATAACTTTTGATGGAAAAAATTAATTATCTCCAATTAAACCTTCAATTCAACATGACAAATTTAAAATCATCGCGCAGGGGTTTTATTAAAAAAGTGGCCGGAACGGCCTTTACAACTTCGTTGATCCCTTCTGCTTTAAACGCTGGTTCTCGCGAACCAATTTATCTTGA
>JBBSBG010000257.1:0-4816 GCA_038251495.1 Cytophagales bacterium | reverse complement strand
GATTACCGGAGTAGCACCCGGTGGTGTTGCCGGTGGCGATTTAACGGGAACATATCCTAATCCCACCATAGCAACTAATGCAGTTGGCAGTGCAGAAATTATTGACGCGTCCATAGCGACAGCAGACTTAGCAAACCTTTCTGTTACCTCTGCAAAATTACAAAGTGACGCTAGCATCGATGCCAACCGTGCTGTTGGCACGAATCATATTCAGGACAATGCCATCACCACTTCAAAAATAAATAATGCCTCGGTAACAAGTGCTAAACTTGCCAATACAACTGTAACGCTTGGCACCTATGGTACAGGTACACAAGTTCCACAACTCACGGTTGATGCACAGGGAAGAATTACAGGAGTAGTAAATACTCTAATAACCGGAGCAGCACCAACCGGGCCAGCAGGCGGAAATCTTGCAGGCACCTATCCAAATCCAACGATAGCAGCAGCAGCAGGATCGAACATTGTGACGGCCGTAAACGATGCCGCAACTATTGGTACGATTAATACAAACAGATTAAATGCAGGAGTGGTGTTAGATACGGAGTCACCTGCAGGCGGTGATTTGAGTGGAAATTTTTCAACAGGTTTACAGATTAATGCTAATGCAATAACATCCTTAGAGATAACAGATTTAACAATAGGTACAGTTGATCTTGCTAACAGTTCAGTGACTGCGGCAAAATTGGCGAACACCACAGTAACGGTAGGATCGTACGGCACCGCAACATCGGTTCCACAGATTTCGGTAGATGCACAGGGAAGAATAACCAATGCAACCAACGTTCCCGTTGTGGCAGCGGGAGATGTTACGGGTGCCCTTACTACTACTACCGTTACTAAAATTCAAGGCATCAATGTATCTACTGTCAACCCAACCGATCAACAGGTTTTACAATACGAGCTGGCGACTACACAATGGAAAGCAGTTACTGTCCCTGGCCTGAGCAGTCTTGTCGCTTTTAAAGTTCGACAAACCACTCCGCAATCCGTATCAGTACTTACTCCAATAACATGGGATAATGAACTATACGATGATGGATCAAATTTCGCTAGCAATCAATTCACGGCCCCAAGCAATGGGCTTTACCATTTTGACGCTACCGTTACCATAAACGATTTAGATAAAAAAGACGAGATTCAAATCATACTCCGTGTGGGAATCACGGATATTCAAAAAGCCTATGCATACACAGGTGATGTCCCTACTGGTGCTGATACAAATGCGGCTATATCAACTGATGTAAAGCTTGTAGCCGGTGACCAGGTAAGAGTATTGATTACAGCGCCTGGCGGATATTTTACCGAAGGTGATATAACATCCACTCAGTTTTCGGGAAGGAAAATATTTTAATGATATGAAAAACCCTTTTTCATATTTTATTACCCTCATAATACCAATCGGATTTTGGCTTCTTTTGATTCCACCAATAGCTGCGTCCGCACAAAACATTTCTAATGAAACTAACCTCTTCATTCCCTCAGGTTTAAAAATTTATACCAACGGAAGTTTAATCAATACAGGATTTTTTCAGAATAATGGAAGTTTTTTTCTCAGTGGTGGTTGGACTAATTCATCTACCTATCAAGGCACTGGCTTGGTTTCCTTTGAGGGAATTAATCAGACAATCAATAATAATAATCAATCTATCGAAAACATAAATATTAACGGTGGTGGGTTGAAAACATTACAAGGCTTGCTTACCATTACCGGCACTATCGATTTTAATGATGGCCTATTTATAGTGAGCGACACCGATACCTTGTTATTAGACGAAGATTGCCTTGTGAATGGCGGATCAGCTAGCAGCTATGTCGAAGGTGCACTTTTCTCAAAGGGTACGGGCTACAAATTTTTTCCTGTTGGCAAAAATAGAAAGTATCATCCAGTTGAATTGCTGGAAATAAAAGGTATTGATCCGTTACTTGCGATTGAAGTAGAGGAAGACCTTCCCAACGTGAAAACTTCCGGTAAAGCAACTATTCAACGCGACATTTACTGGACGCGAAAAACTATTTCAGGATTTTTTGAAGACTCACCAATAACGTTGGGTTATACCACTAACACTAGCATAAATCAATTGCGTATAGTGATAGCAGAAGCAGCTCAAGTAACAGATGAGTTTTCCATTATTGAAAACGTAACCTTTCAAACCAACAACTCACTCGATGTTGTTGGATCACGTAAGGCCCTGACTGGAAATATTTTTGCTCTTGGCGAGCTACTTGTTGACCCGCCACGGCAGCAATATCTAAGCACTACACTCTCGCCCAACGGACAGAATCCGGCCAATCGGGTAATTAAAGTATTTGGCGACAATCCTGATCCATCGTATTTTCTATTCGAGGTCTTCAATCGATGGGGAGTAAAAATATTTGAAAGTCAATCCTACGCAAGCATGAGTACCGATGGATGGGACGGTAAGCATAAGGGAACCCAGCTTTCATCCGGAACGTATCCATTTTCGTTGAGAATGACTGATGCATTCGGTAACCCCTTTCAGCGAACTGGCTTTATTAACATTGTTCAGTAATGAAAAATTTATTTTTCATAGTATCATTCATTATACTACTGAGCGCAGAGAAAGCACAAAGTCAAGCTCCGGTTTTCTCTCAATATTATTCCAGCGCTCTTTATCTTAACCCAGCACTGGCGGGTTTGGAAAAAGATACATACCTGGGCATGAATTACCGATCGCAATGGTCAAATCTGAGCTTGCCATTTACAACCTTTCAGTTTAGTTTTATTCAACCGATCACAAAGCCGGGCACGAAGAGAAAACATTTAGGTGGGCTTGGTATTTCATTTTTCAACGATGTTGCTGGCACCAATAAAGAATTTGTCACCAAGGGTGTGTCATTGGCACTTGCCCATAACCTGCATTTGAACCGCTATGGAAATAACATCATCTCATGCGCCATTCAGGTGGGTGCAAGTCAACAACGGATTAACTATGACGCGCTCCAATGGTCATCGCAGTATTCATCGTTTAGCGGTTTTGACCAATCATTACCTGGCGAGCCGGGGTTGATCGATAATCAACTATTTCATCCGCAATTAAACGTGGGCGCCATGTGGTATTACACCAACCGCCAAAGAAATCTTTCACATTATAGCGCTTCTGTTTACAATGGCATAACCGTTTCAAATCTTATTCCAACGCAAAGCTATTTTTTAAACCAAAAGGCAAGTACTTCAATGTTATACAAAGTGCATGGAGGCTTCACATCAATGTGGAGTCGCAAGGTGGAATTCTCACCGAACTATCTGGTGCAAATGCAAGGCAAAAGTTTTCAGGTTAATGTGGGAGCTTATGTTGGGTATTCGATCCTAAATCAACAGGGCATCAATAAAACAGGCGCTACCAAAGTTATGATTGGGCTCTGGTATCGATTACAAGATTCGTTTATTGTTTCCACCGGTCTGGGGAATGATCTTTGGAACTTCGGCTTCAGCTATGACGCTAATATTTTTTCACTTTCCCGAGCCTTTGGCTTTGGAAGTGCCTATGAATTTTCACTCACACGTAGACTTCAATCTACAAATGGGTTCAAACGATTTTCTTCACCATTAATTTAAATGAGAACAGTTCTTTCGCTCATCATTATTTTTAGTACCAGCTTTTACTCATTGGCTCAAAGTAGAAATAACGCGGAAGCGTTAAAGCTTGAAGCTGACCAGTATTTCCAGGAAGAACAGTACAGTCTTGCCATCCAATACTACCAGGAATTAGTACAACTATCAGATAAAGATCCTGATATTAATTTTCAATTAGCAGAAAGCTATCGCAAGGTATTTAATTACAAAGCTGCAGAAGTATTTTACCTAAAAGTGCATAAGCAGACTCCGCTTCAATTTCCATTGGCCTTATATTACTATTCATTAATGCTAAAATTGAATGGTAGGTTTGAAGATTCAATTATTGGGTTCTCAGAATTTATTGAGGCCAATCTTCAGAACGATACATTCAAAGAATATATTGAACAGGCTTACGTTGACCGGGCCGGAAGCGAAATGGCAAGAACTGAGTACGTTCAAAATAACAACCTCTATTTTTTAAAGTCCGAAACGATCAATACTTCGTATAACGACTATGCCCCCGCGTTGATTGATAGCACAACGTTGGTGATCACTAGTGGAAGGTTAGCGAATAACCGGGAAGCTATTGATGAGCGATACGGAGAAGCATTTACGGATAACTTCTATTTTACGAAGAGTGGCGAGGTCTGGCAGAACAAAACAAGGCTACTATTTAATAATACCAATTCACGGTACAACGATGGCAGCGGTTCTTTCAATGGTAAGGGAGACAAATATTACTTTACTGTTTGCGGAAAGAACGGACCTCAATGTCATATCTTTCTATCTGTGTTGAAAAATGACAAGTGGTTGACACCAACGGCTTTGAATGATAACATCAACTATAAAAATTTTGAAACCAAGCATCCAGCCATTTCAAAAGGAGGTGATACCTTGTTGTTCGCGTCCAATCGACCGGGAGGTTTTGGTAAGAATGATATCTGGATGAGTATCAATGCCGGAAATGAACACTGGGGACCAGCCGTGAATCTGGGCAGTAGCATTAATACAAAACTCGATGAACTCGCGCCTGCCTTTACGGGCTACTCAAATTTTTTCTTTATGGCTTCAGACGGTCATCAAAATTATGGCGGGCTTGATTTATATATGGTCAAGTGGCTAACCAACGGCTCTACCGCTTTGTTCAATCTGGATTATCCCTTCAACTCGAACCGCGATGATTGTTTCATAGCCTTGGCGGAAAAGAAAATATACTTCAGTTCTAATAGGGAGGGG
>JBBSBG010000256.1:0-4820 GCA_038251495.1 Cytophagales bacterium | reverse complement strand
GGCAGTGTGAAAGACCGAGCAGCTTACGGAATGATTAAAGGCGCATTAGACAGAGGAGACATTAAGCGAGGCGATCGTCTGGTAGAAGCAACTAGCGGCAACACTGGAATTGCATTGGCAATGATCGCGAGAATAATGGGCTTAGGTATGACGTTGATTATGCCCGATAATTCTACGCGCGAACGGGTACTAGCCATAGAAGCGTATGGTGCAAAAGTAATTCTCACGCCCAGTGTAAAAACTATAGAATACTCTCGCGAGTTAGCCGACCAAATGGCTGAGAAGGAAGGATATTATATTCTTAATCAGTTTGCCAATGCAGACAATTACCTTGCTCACTATAAAACAACCGGGCCGGAAATCTGGAACGACACGCAAGGGAAAGTGACCCACTTCGTTGCTTCGATGGGTACTACTGGCACGATCATGGGTGTCTCCCGTTATTTAAAAGAAAAAAATCCAGCTATTCAAATTATAGGCACACAACCAACGGAAGGTTCCAGTATTCCTGGTATTAGAAGGTGGTCGCCAGAATTTCTTCCAAAAATATTTGAGCGCGAACGAGTCGATAGAATTGTAGATGTAAGTGAAGCCGAAGCAACGTCAATGACGCGTAGACTCGCCAAAGAAGAAGGAATTTTAGCGGGCATGAGCAGTGGTGGCGGACTCACTGCGGCTTTAAAAATTGCAAGTGAATTAGAATCAGGAATAATCGTTACTATTATCTGCGACCGTGGCGATCGTTACTTAAGCTCTGATTTATTCGGGTAGTTTGTTTAATAGCACCCGATGTTGCGCTGCTATTCTAAAACGTTACCAGCGCAGCAACGCAGAATTGTGCAGGTATAGCATCCCCCCACTCTCGATTGTAATCTCGTCCCGCAGCGTTTTCGCTGCCACGTTCTTTCTCTAAAAGGCTGGGTAGACGGGTACTTTGAATATTAGATACCTCCTATTAACTCTTCTGGCCTGTAAACAAAAATATCCGAAAGATTTCTTCCGGATATTTTCTATTTGATTAAATCGCTCTAACTATTCTTTTAACGAGCCCAATATTGGGGTAGCAATATCCGAGTAAGTTGGTTTGATCACGATATCAATTCTGCGGTTTAACTTTCTTCCAGCAGTAGTTTCATTATTGGCTACTGGTTTGCTTTCACCAAATCCTTCAGTGCTAAATCGCGATTTGTCTACGGCTGTGTTGGCACTCAGGTAACTAAGCACGGCATCTGCACGCTCTTGTGATAATTTTAGGTTGCTATCATCACCCCCTTGCGAATCCGTGTGTCCTTCAATTACAATTGAAGCATTGTTAAACAAGTCCATCGCCTTTTTCACTTTGGTCAACAATGGGTAATCTTCCGACTTAATTTCAGACTTGGATACATCGAAGTTGATTCCGATCATTCGAATGATTACATCATTTTCCTGGCGGAATACTTGCGCCTCTTCGCTATTGAATATGCGTTGCATTTGCTCGAATTTTGTATTGATATCTTCCATCCTATCAATCCGGCTTTGCAACTCTAGTTGTCTTGCCTGTCCTTTCAACGCTTCCTCTGAAATAGTGCCTTTCATGGCAGTAAGGGAACCTTGCATAGTAGCCTGAATTTTTTGTTGTTCTACCAACATGGCGGTAAGATTTTGATTCTTTATTTGCTGGCCGTAAAGAGAAGCCTCGAGGTTTTCAGTCCGCGCCTGGTCTCTATTTATTCTTTCTATAATTGCTGAAACCGGAATAGCCTCCCCTTTATCAAATCTTGAATTAATGTCTAAACTCTCACCTATTCTAGCGATCGATTCATTACTCATGAGGAGAAAATCTTCGGTTTCAAAATCCTTTTTATCTAAGATATTTTCTTGAGCGGCAATATACATGGCAAGGCGTGCTTTGTATTCTGCCTCCTTGGCAAGATATCTTGCACCATCTGTATCGTATCGGTTGTCTAGCAGCTCTTTCTCCGCTCTACTCACCAGACTTTTAGCTTCCGCGATTGTTTTTGGAGCCACTTTGTGAACCTTATCATCATTTGCCTTTTTAAGTAAGTTTTTGGCATTGGTTAAATAATTTGCTTTGATAGATTCTAATTCTGCTTCCCTATACAAATTAGTAGCCACAATGGCCTTTTCTTTTGCGCTGTTGGAATTTCCTTTCTCTAATTTCTCCGCTGCGTCTTTCATTTCTTCTTCAGCACTATTCCACCTTTCCTTTACAAACTGATCCGCCTCTGCACTAATCGCATCCCTTCTGGCAGATAAGGCACTTGAAAAAAGTACACTACTCACTCTGGTACTTGCCGTTGCTTCTTGAAAATGAGCATTGGCTTTTGTGATTTTTGCGCGAATATCAGAGAGGTCTCCCCCGTCATCGAATTTCTTTTTTGCATCCGTGTAGTCATCCATGGCATCTCCAAAAGCACGTGGCGACAATACATCGGCTTGAGCACGTTTGGCTATCCACATGGATTGATTCACTTCATCGAATAAAGATGATTTCAAATCTTGTTGTGCCTGTAGCAAACCCTGGCTCATCGTCAGAATGAATGTTACGAAGAATAATTTTATCATTATATTTTTCATATTTAGTTTTTTTATTGTTCAAAATTAAAGGTGACGAATCCGAAATCGTTACACCTAAATTTTTTGTTATTACATATATCGCAGGTTGGATGTTTTACAATACCTATTCGCTTGTTTTGATAGGTATGCTTCAAGACCAAGAAGTCCTAATCCCACTTAAATAACCCAATTGTTAATTCGGTTTTGCGAGGCCAGGTTGTTTTGATTTTTTTAAGCAATCCTTGCAGCTGCACAAATCAGAAGGAAGGTCAAGATTTGAAAGTCTTGCTTTACAATAACATTGAAGAGTCTTGTATTAGGGCATCTCTAAAAACTCCGCTTACCCTTCTCTTCTGGAGAAGGGGCAAGGCTTGAGGTAATGAAAGCAAGGGTTTTCAGAGATGCCCATTATAGTGTTTAATAGAAAAAGCAATCTTTCAGACAGGTTTCTAACCATCTACATCTAAGGACTTTCATGTTGATACCGAAGTTTTATTTCGGCTGCTCATCTCTTTTGCAATGGGATCCGAGCCATTTAATTCTTAATGGATATCACTTTCCAGATAAGATTTTAAATTTACACGGGTAACAACTTCCAGCGGAAATAGAATCTGCGATTCTGGTATTGTTTTATTTACCAGAAAATTGCAGAGCGTGTTAATACTAAGCTCTGTTTGCCTTCTTGGATTTTGATTAATAAGAAAATGTATCCAACCATTTTTTAACAACTCAACATTTTTTGGAATGAGATCATATCCAATCACTTTAACACCTCCCATTTTCTGCTGCTCAAGAAATTCACCAATGCGGTGAGCTTTAGAGGTGCTTACGAAAACCCCACCTATTTTATTTTCTTGAAAGAGTTTTTCTAGCTGTTTCTGGTACTGATGCCTGGTATTATTTAGAACAGCAGTGAGTAAATCGGGAAATCGTTTTGAAGAAGAAAAATAGCTTCTAAATCCTTTTTCCTTTTCGAGCATGTGAGCAGAATTTTTTAAATCTTCATCAAAGTGAAGTATTACCATTTTACTTCCGTTCAAGGTAATCATATCCATTAGCTCTGCGGCCAGCATGCCACTCTGAACTGAATCGGTGCCTATGAAACAAAGCGGCTGTGAGGCAGGTAAGTATGTGTTAAACATGACAACGGGTAATTCAATTTCTTCGCATTTTTTCAGAAAACTTAATCCCCTATCATAAAAAATGGGAACGAAAATAATTCCAGCGGGGTATGCACTGAACGCCTTTGCCGTAGCTTTTAAAAATGATTGGGTGTCTTCAAGTTCAAAGCGAAAGATTAGTAGTTCAATTTCGTAGGAATCCCATGCTTGTAATGCGGCTTCAATTCCTTTTTGTGACTGTTTCCAATACTCATCGAGTTTATAGTTTGGAATGATCAAAGCGATTGTAATTTTTTTTCTGTTGACCAGCGAACGAGCCAAAAGGTTAGGCTTATAGTTAACCTCTTGAATAATTGCCAGAATTTTTTTTTTAGATTCTACTGAAACGCGGCCTCGGTTATGCAAGACCCGATCTACAGTACCAATCGAGACACCTGCCAGTTTAGCAATATCCCTGATTCCTGGTATTTTCTTAGGCATAAAACATAAATATCACCGCAAGGTATCAAAAAGTGTAATCTTTTATTTAGGTTTAAGTGTACGTACACGCAAATATTGATTTGATCAATTGCCGAGCCTAATATGAATTAGTTGTCGCGTGAGAAAGTGAATAAAAGAAAACCAATACTCTTTATGAAATCTAAAAAACTTAACATCTGGCACGTAGGAAATTGGTGTATCCATACCGGACAAAAATATATTGAGTCGCCTTTTTTGGCGGCTACCAAAGGGGTGGAAATTCTTAACTATGCTCAACAGTTTGTTGATGCGGTGAAAGGAATTGATGGAGCCGATGTATTTTCACAGCCTTCCTGGGAGCTATATAATTTATCGCCTGAGGATTTTGAGGCCCGGTTGAAATGGGCCAATGTTATTGTATTTGGTGATGTAGAAACCAAAGTACTGATGCTTCACCCCGATTTTTTCAACCGTAATAAATGGGGCGATAACTATGTAACATTTCCAGACCGATTCACCTTACTGGAAGAGTGGGTGAAGGACGGAGGCCACTTTCATATGATGGGTGGCTGGTATAGTTTCAGTGGCGAAATTGGCAAAGGTGGTTGGAAGCGGGTTCCCTTTCATAACGTGCTGCCTGTGGTGTGTTTGGATGGTGATGATTTGATCGAATCAACATCT
>JBBSBG010000255.1:0-4839 GCA_038251495.1 Cytophagales bacterium | reverse complement strand
TTTAGCGTCTTTATCTTTCTTCGAATCAGTTTTCTTTTTGTCTTTATCCTTGTCGGAATCTTTTGCAGCGGCCTTTTCTTCTTCAACTGTTTCTTCATCGCTGCGCGGAATAAAAGGTGAAGGATCCTCATTGCGTAAGTTGATTACATAGGCACTGTATGCCGGATCGGATGTAATCGAGCTGGTGTTGGCCCAGCCAGATCCGAGAGCCAGATCAGTGCTTGCTAAGAAATATAAATGCCGGCTATCTAAATCCCACGCAGGTGAAAACGAATCGGCAAATGAATCAGTGATTTGATTAATGCTTTTGTCTTTCAATGACCAAACTAAAATACTTCTAAATCCATTCGATCCGGTTTTTGCATACGCAAGCCATTGCGAATCGGTGCTCCAGGTAAGTCCCATTTCGCCACGCTCTAAATTTGTTCCGCCTACATCGGCAGTTTGAATAGCCCCAGATTGAACATCCAGAATTCGTACGCGCACATCATCATCGGTAAAGGCAATGTATTTTCCATCGGGCGACCACGTTGGTTCCCAACCTAACTTCGATTCGCCAATAGAAATACTTTTGGGTTTTGATAGCCCATCTTGTTCAGCAATCATCAGCGAGTATCCAGTACCACCCTGATCAGAAAACCAGGCAACCTGATTTCCTTTTGGCGACCAGATAGGAGAACGATCAGCAGCGCCCGAAGATTGGGTGATGTTGCGCGCATCGCCATGTTCAACCGGAATTGTAAAAATTTCTCCACGCGCTTCAATGATGGCACGCTTGCCAGTTGCAGAAAGAGAAACAGAGCGCACATTTTTACTTACATCTTCCCATTTTGTATTTGCCCATGGAAAATCACCGTTGATGGTTATGTTAAGTTGAGTGGTTGCATTTGTTATAAGATCAAGCAAATGCAAATAACCTTCACGTTCGAAGGCAAGTTTGTTGCCATGGCCGGTTAACCACTTTACATCTGCTCCGGTAAATTTTGTGAGTTGCTTGAGTGCAGCTGTTGCAGGTGAATACGACCAGATATTGGCAACACCATCGCGATCGGATAAAAAGTAAACTAAATCGCCTAACCAAAGTGGTTGAATGTCTGTTGAGCGTTCATTGGGCAACAGTGTTTCAGAAAAGTCTTTTAAGTTTAAGATGATGAGGGGGGTATTTTGTCCACCTCTATAACTGCGCCACTCAACATCCCACCGGTCAATGCGATCAATCGCAATTTTTTCTCCGGTTGGCGAGTATGATCCATTAGTTCCCCATTGCTTTGCCAACATAGTTGAAGCACCACCTTTTGCGGGCACCGCCCAAAGCCGTTCATAATTGGACGGAGCAATTTCGCGTATGGAGGAATAAAGAATTTTTGATCCGTCAGGCGTCCAACCTCTTGCAGTTGCTGAACTTGGATGCCAGGTGTGACGGGTAGCTTCACCACCATTAATGGAAACGGTATAAATGGCATCGGCCCCCGACCAGTTAGAGGTAAATGCAATCTGCTGACCATCGGGTGAAAAATGTGGATTGCTTTCAACCGCAGCGGTGCTCGTAAGGCGCACAACTTTCTGAGTAGCAAAATCAGAAACCCAAAGATCTCCTCCATATTCAAATGCAATGTGTGTTGCGCTGAGAGCTGGCTGCCGCAACAAGCGCGTGCCTTGCGCAAAAGCTGAAACGGAAATGATACAGAAGAATACGGTCTTAACAAAAAACTTCATAGGGATTTATTTTGAATGGGGTTGAAATTTAAAAGTAAGGAATTGAAGGTCTATATACAATGGAGACCATTAGGATGATCCGACCTCTCTTAAAATATATAAATATTTGATTTATGTATTTGTTTGCGAATGTGATAAACATTATATATTTGTAACCATTGTATAAGGTTAACTAACTTGGTTATGAATGAATATTTAACACTTTCTCAAGCATCTGAACTCATAGGTAAGAGCAAGGAAACCCTGAGGAGATGGGATAGAGATGGAAAATTACTTGCTGTGCGTGAGCCAATGAGTAATTACCGCGTGTATAAACGTGAGCAAGTTGAGTCTCTTTTTTCAGAGTTTTATAATCAAGATATTCAGGACTCTGCTAATAATTATGTTGAGCCGCTTAAAGGTTTTAAGGTTCTTGAATTGTTTGCCGGTGCGGGCGGCTTGGCCGTTGGAATGGAGATGGCAGGCTTAAAATGTGTAGCGCTTAATGAAATAGATAAATGGGCTTGCCAAACCCTTAGAAAGAATCGACCACATTGGAGAGTGCTAGAAGGAGATATTAAATCATTTAACTTTTCAGAATACTTCAACAAGGTGGATGTTGTAACAGGCGGTTTCCCATGTCAGGCATTTAGTTATGCAGGTAAAAAGTTAGGGTTGGCGGATGCGCGTGGAACATTATTCTATGAATTTGCAAGAGTTGTGCAGGAGGTTAATCCTCCGATTTGTATTGGTGAAAATGTACGAGGCTTATTGAGTCATGAGAATGGTAAAACCCTAAAGGGCATGATTTCTATCCTAGATGAGATCGGATATAATGTTGTACCAGTTCAGGTGTTAAAAGCAATTAACTATAAAGTTCCGCAAAAAAGAGAACGATTGATCCTTGTCGGTGTACGAAAAGACATAATCACGGAGTATCAATACCCCAAACCATATAAAAAAGTTTATACATTAAAGGATGCTTTGAAAAAAGGTGAACTGTTTAGCTCAAATGCACCGAAGTCAGCAGGATCAAAATATCCCAAAAGCAAAATTGAGGTTTTAGATTTAGTTCCTCCCAAAGGATATTGGAGAGATTTACCTTTAAGAGTTCAAAAGAAATTTATGGGAGGAAGTTTTTATTTAGGCGGAGGTAAAACTGGAATTGCCAGAAGAATTGGGTGGGATGAACCTTGTCTCACCCTAACCTGTAGCCCTGCCCAAAAGCAAACCGAAAGATGTCATCCTGATGAAACACGACCATTTACTGTGCGGGAGTATGCAAGAATTCAAACTTTTCCTGATGACTGGAATTTTGAGGGTTCAGTAGCTCAGCAGTATAAACAGATCGGAAACGCAGTACCTATTAATTTAGGAAGAGAGGTTGGGTATTCAATCATCAAATTTTTGAATTCGTATTATAGTTTGTCGAAACCTAAATAGTAACTATAGTTTTCAAATGTTATTTGATCTAATATACATCTTCTAGATTTTTTTATTCCTGTTTTTATTTCATCTAACGCAGAGTTTTCTTCCTGCTCACCGCTTTCTTTTACTGTTCTTAAGTAATCCTTAATAACAATAGGTAATGTTTTATAGAGTTTAAACAGTGCATCCTCCTGTTTTGAAAGAAGTGAGTAAAATTGGTCACCAGAAATTTTATACACACGACTATGAGAGTATTCTTTTCCATTAATTTCCCCTTTCCACAGTTCACAAAAACTTCCTTTTGCTAAAATCTGAACCCAATAACATTTAGCCTTTTTGTAATCATTGGCATATCTAGCTAGTTTTTGGAAAAGAGCTTCGGCTGAGCTACTATTCATTGTGTTGTGCTTATTCTTAATGTCAGCAAATAGAGTATCATCTTTTGCTTTTATGTCAAAACTACTCAGATTTCCTATTTCATAACCTTTTATTCCACCAAGGACTTGTTCGTGAAAAGTCCCAATTGAATTGTTTATGGATTTGTCTATCTGTCTCAAAATTTCGGCTTGAATAAGACTCTCTTCATCTATCTCATTGAACTTTGAATCAAAAGTTAGCTTTATAGTGTCTACTTTATTGCTATAAAAATTTTGCTTCGATATGTTTCCCTTAGCCTTTAAATAAGCCTTATGAAGGTTTTTAATACAGATTAATAAATGTTTATCAGATACGTAGTCTAAGTATTTGGATTTCGTCATATTCGGATATTTATGTTCGAAGACTAAAGTAGATTGCTAACTCTTTTCCTTTTGACTTCTCCAATAGTTTACCAATACAGCGATGACCACACCCAATGCTGGAATTGTCATTGCTCCTAAAATTAGAGATTGCCTGTTTGTCATGGTCTCTTTAAAAAAATTGGTCATGGATAAAAGTAACAGCGTAAAGCCAGCAAGCACCGCTAAACACATAAGGGCAGTTTGACTTCCGGTTGGAGATGACAACCATGTCTTTTGTCTTTGGGCGTTCATAGTATTTGACTTTTATCTTTTCAAGATAGTACTATTACCCATTTTTAGAATCTTCTTTCTGTAACTTTTTTATCAATCAGCAGTATTCCCTGCAATGCTTTACCCAAAGCGGTAGTCTATACACCGTCTTTTCAAAATGCCATTGCCATAATCAAACACAACCTCTACTCATCTATCGCAATTTTCTCCGTGCTAAAGGCTATTTTTTATAAACCTGATCGGGTTGGCTGCGGGTCTTGTTTGCACTCTATTAATCTATTTGTGGGTGCGCAATGAGGTGAACATGAACAAGTTTAATGAAAAAGATGTGCGCTTCTATGAGGTGATGGAAAATCAAAAATATGCGGATGAGTTAATGACCACCATTTAAACTCCCGGCATCTTAGCCGAAACCATGGAAGCAGAATTGCCCGAAGTGGAATATGCTCTGTGTGTTCTGTAGTTTTAATTTTTAAATCACAGTTCGTCAGGCAATCTCAACAATTCGGTACCTTAGCCAATCAACAGCTGGCAACGTTTTTGTAATATTGAGCATCATTAACTCAATTCATATACTCATGCGATTTATTTATTCAATTTTTTTTATCATGATGATAGGCTCAGGATATGCCCAAACCGTTGAGAAGGCGAAAAAACTTTGGGAGGACAACAATTTAACTCAGGCTAAGCAATTGTTAAAGACTGT
>JBBSBG010000254.1:0-4843 GCA_038251495.1 Cytophagales bacterium | reverse complement strand
CCTGTATATGGAACTAATATTTCAGGAATCTTAATTCCTTTCTCCGTCTGATTATTTTCTAGAATGGACGCAACAATTCGAGGAAGCGCTAAGGCACTACCATTGAGTGTATGCAACAATTGCATCTTTCCATCTTTGTTTTTGTAACGGAGTTTTAACCGATTCGCCTGAAAAGTTTCGAAGTTACTAACCGAACTCACTTCCAGCCATCGCTGCTGTGCCGCGGAAAACACTTCCATGTCGTAGGTAACTGCTGAATTAAAACCCATATCACCTCCACACAACAAAAGTTTGCGATAAGGCAATTCAAGTTTTTCCAACAAGCCTTGCACGTGCAAACTCATCTCATCTAAAATTTGATACGAATCTTCCGGTTTGCTTATCTGCACAATTTCAACTTTATCAAATTGATGCAGGCGATTAAGTCCACGCACATGCGCGCCCCAACTACCGGCCTCTCTGCGAAAGCACGGTGTGTAGCCAACATTTTTTACCGGCAGCACTTCTTCCGTTAAAATAACATCGCGATATAAGTTAGTAATAGGAACCTCCGCTGTCGGAATCAGGTATAATCCATCTTCATTCACAAAATACATTTGTCCCTCTTTGTCAGGAAGTTGACCGGTACCATATCCACTGGCTTCGTTCACTACAATAGGTGGTTGTATTTCTGAATACCCAGCTTTACCAGCCTCATTTAAAAAGAAGTTTATTAACGCGCGCTGTAACCGGGCACCTTTTCCTTTATAAACCGGAAACCCAGCTCCAGAAATTTTAGCTCCTAAATCAAAATCAATGATGTCATATTTTTTTATGAGGTCCCAGTGAGGCTGCGCTCCATCATACAGTGTTGGGATTGTCCCATGCTCATGCACAGTTATATTATCCTCAGCACTTTTACCAGCAGGAACAATCGTTGCTGGTACATTGGGGATTTTATATAAGATCTCTTGTTGTTTTTGCTCAAATTCGCTTAGGCTCTCTTCCAGCGATTTGATTTTATCTTTATCCTGACCAATAGCTGCTTTAATAGCCACTGCTTCCGCGGCCTTGCCTGCCTTCATCAGTTCACCAATCTTTTTAGAATCTGTATTCGACTTGGCCTTCAGTATGTCTAACGTGTTTTGTGTTTCTCTGCGGAGTTTATCGTTCTCGATCACCTGTTGAACAAGGCTCTCAGCATCTTTAAAGTTTCGCTTCTTTAACCCGTCCAACACAGCATCTGTTTGCTCGCGAAGTACCTGTAGTGTTAACATACCTGATTATTTAAGGGGCGAAATTAGCCAATAATTTTTTCATTGAATTTGATACTATTCAATTTTGAGCTATACTTGCATCATCATCGCGGCCTCCTCAGGCCTTCACGATATAAAACTCTTGTACTTTTCGATCTCTTTTCAATTACTTGACCAAATATTATTTTGAAGCTGTCTCGCAGCTATATAATTCTTATAAAAAATCTATCTATTAATTAATCTTTTCTAAACTACATGCATACAATTGATGACCTGAACGTCAGGCTTCTGTCTGAATTAAAGGAAATTGCCGAAGGTTTAGGCGTAAAGAACGCCAAGAAGCTTGCCAAGCAAGATTTGATTTACAAAATCCTTGATCAGCAAGCCATAACCGATGACCCTAAGCCGGCAACAAAATCAGCACCTGCTGCTGATAGTGAACGAAAAATGCGTCCACGCAGACGCGAAAATGTTGCTCCTGAAGCCACTCCGAAGGCAGAGGAAAAAGAACTCTCAAGTGAAAGTGACGAGATACTAAAAAGCATCGACAATATTGAGGTGGATCAAAGTGTTACCCGCTTTGATGAAAACAACAGCACAGAGCAAGGTCCGCAAACCCCTGAATCTCCGATCAGAGAACCTCGCGAGAACAGACCACAACATCAAAATCAACACCCCAAAAAAGATAACCCTATTCGCGAGTTTGACGGATTGGTTTTCAATG
The DNA here is from genome assembly GCA_038251495.1 of Cytophagales bacterium. GTDB lineage: Bacteria > Bacteroidota > Bacteroidia > Cytophagales > Cyclobacteriaceae > ELB16-189. The sequence goes on along the minus strand of JBBSBG010000254.1, from coordinate 2,884 downwards.
AAGGTGTATTGGAAATTATGCAGGATGGATATGGATTCCTCCGTTCATCCGATTATAACTATCTGGCCAGCCCTGATGATATTTACGTCTCTCCTTCTCAAATAAAACTTTTGGGTTTAAAAACCGGAGATACTGTGCGAGGTCAAATCAGGCCACCGAAAGAAGGTGAAAAATATTTTGCGCTCCTTAAAGTGGAAAGTATTAACGGAAAGACGACAGAAGAAATCCGCGACCGGGTTGCTTTCGAATACCTTACTCCGCTTTTTCCTGAGCAAAAATTAAAGCTCAGCACCACGCATGATAACATGAGCACCCGCATTCTGGATCTTTTCGCACCAATAGGAAAAGGACAACGTGGTATGATTGTGGCGCAACCAAAAACTGGTAAAACAGTTTTGTTGAAAAACATCGCCAACGCCATCGCTGAAAACCACCCGGAAGTTTATTTGATTGTTTTGTTGATCGATGAACGACCTGAAGAAGTTACCGATATGGCCCGCAGCGTAAGAGCAGAAGTTATTGCTTCTACGTTCGATGAGCAGGCTGACCGCCACGTTAAAGTTGCCAGCATTGTGCTTGAGAAAGCTAAGCGCATGACAGAGTGTGGTCACGATGTAGTAATCCTGCTGGATTCTATCACACGTTTGGCTCGAGCCTATAACACGGTTGTTCCATCATCTGGTAAAATTCTTTCCGGTGGTGTAGATGCAAACGCATTGCATAAGCCAAAACGTTTCTTTGGTGCTGCCCGCAAAATTGAAAATGGTGGTTCACTTACCATTATCGCAACGGCCTTGATTGACACAGGTTCGAAAATGGACGAAGTTATCTTCGAAGAATTTAAAGGAACCGGTAACATGGAATTACAATTGGATCGCAAACTTTCAAATCGCAGAATTTATCCTTCTATCGATGTACCGGCATCTGGCACCAGACGCGAAGACTTGTTGATGAAAGAAGATGAACTGCAACGCGTTTGGATACTTCGCAAGTTTATGGCCGACATGAATTCAGTGGAAGCGATGGAATTCCTTCAAAGCAAAATGAAAGGAACCCGTAACAATGAGGAGTTTTTAACTTCGATGAATGGGTAATTCAATTTGAAAATTTGAGGATGGGTTGATTTGAAAATGAAAAGTTATCGCATTTAATCAACAGTTCACTTTCAAATCGGGTGCATTTCAAATCTTTAAAATTAACTCATTATGAATTAATTCGCTTAATACAAAAAACCAAATAGCCAAAGTGGGATTTTGTTTTTATAGCCAATTTCAATTCCATCAGCAGCAATAAAACTATTTTTCACTTCTTTGATTTGATCGAATGTTTTATTCTTTCCCCCAACGTCAAATACCATTTTGCTCTTCACTAAAAAATCGCCTTTATCGGTGTAATGAACTTCGCCATCTGCCTGAAGTTGATTCATAAAGAAAGTCTCGCGCAACGTGCCGATGTCTGGTTGCTCAGGCTCTAATGCATACATCAGATTAGTATTATTGAGGTAGAGTTTTTCAGGTTTGTTCATGTACCCATCACCAGCTTTAGTCGATTTTAAAACTCCAATGAGCTGGGCTTTGCGCAGGTAATCTAAGTAAAGCAATGTGCTACCGCGCGTTGCATTTATCTGTTTACTTAATTTTTCAATGTTAGGCTTAAAAGGAACGGTGGTAGCAATTACATAAAGTAACTTTTTAATCTTATGAATTGTAGAGTAATCTATTCGCTCTACCGCAGGCAGGTCAGATTCTAAAATCAGATTTACAGTGGATGATAATCGTTGTAGGTAGTTATCTTTATTTTCTAAAAAGTACGGGTAATATCCATACCGCAGATAATTCTTGAACTCCATGAGTGGTTTGACCTCCGTAGAAATTTTTGTGGCGAGTGCTACGTGATTATTCACAATATCTATAAGTTTTAGTACTGGAAATTCCTTTTTGGAATGCATCATCAAATATTCACGGAAGGATAAGCCACGCATTTCATATACAATGGCGCGCCTGCTTAAGTCCCCATCACTTTTGTGAACTTGTAACATAGACGATCCCGTAAAAACAATTTTAAGGCCGGAGTAAGTGTCATATGCATTTTTTATTTCGCGGCTCCACCCAACATATTTATGCACTTCGTCAATGAATAAATATTGCCCGCCTTGCTTCAAAAATTCATCCACAACCTCAATCAACTTATTGGTTGTAAAATATATATCATCTAAACTAAGGTATAAAGCTTCGCCTGGCTTTGAATAATTTCTTTTTAGATATTGAAGCATCAGCGTTGTTTTACCACATCCCCTTGCGCCTATAATGGCAATAAGGCGATCGTTCCAATCTATTATACCGGTTAGGTAACGCTCAAATTCATCTTTGATACCACGGATTTTAAACGAAGATGTTTCAACTAATTTTTCCATAACCAAGTAGGGAGCAAAATTAATCGTTTTTTATAAAAAACGAAATGGTTATAAAACTGTTTTTTATAAAAAACAGTTTTAACAGTGGTTATAATAGCTTTGTGAATTTTTCAGTATGTAAGTTCGTGGCTAGCGGTCAACTCACAAAAAGTGAACGTTAGCTCCACACAAAACTGTTGCCCTCCTAAAAAGGAATGGATTCTCCAATCATTTTTTCTCATGTTTCTTATCATGAAACGCTCCTTTAAACTCGGGATCTTCATAGCGTTTCTGCCTGTCAATCTCGCGCGCCATTAGTTGTGCTTCGACACGAGGAGTTTCAGCTACCTCAATAGTTGAAGGTAATTTCTTTACCGTTATTTTCTCGCGAATAATTTTTTCAATCTTATCGATGTGATAACGCTCTGCTTCAGTAGCTAATGTAATTGCTTTACCCTCCTTAAAGGCTCTGCCTGTTCTGCCTGTTCGATG
>JBBSBG010000253.1:0-4843 GCA_038251495.1 Cytophagales bacterium | reverse complement strand
TAGATCAAGCTGTTCAGAAACTTAACACGGCAATAGCGATTGTTGAAAAACTGAATTTAAACCTGAACAGTCAGGTAGGCTTTCAATCCAACCTCGCTTTGCTGTATCAACAAACAGGAAAGCTTGCAGAGGCAGAAACAGTGTATTTAAAGTTGGAGAAGAAATTAAAAGTAATTGCCGATAATCCTTATTATGGTGGCATTCTCAACTCGTTAGGCTTGCTCTATATTCAACTTGACAAAATGGACAAAGTTGAAGATTACCTGAAGCGGGCTGCCGATTTTTATTTAAAACGATTCAAAACCAAAGACAATCCCAACTATGCGAAAGTAATAAATGACCTCGGTAGTTTTTACCGTATGCAAGGCCGCTATGATGAGGCCGAGAAAAACCTGAGTGAAGCGTTGGCAATTCGCGCAACGGTTCTTGATACCAACCACCCCGATTATGTAAAGTCGCAGGAAGACCTTGCCATACTTTATTGGAAGAAGGGTGACTTTGCAAAAGCAGATGCAGGTTTTGAAATTGCGATGGGTAAGTCGTTGGATTTTATTAATCGGTATTTTCCGCCCATGAGCGAAGCGGAAAAAACAAAATATTGGGATGTGCTGCAACCGCGCTTTCAACGCTATTATAATTATTGTTTAGAGGCAGCGGCAACCCAACCGGAAGTAGTTAAAAATCTTTATGATTACCAGATGGCTACCAAAGGCTTGCTTCTTAACTCAACTAATAAAATTAAAAAGGCAATTCTTTCGAGTGGCGACAACGAATTAATTAACGAGTATGTAGCCTGGCTTGATAAAAAAGAAACGCTTGCGCGTTACTATTCTTTATCGAAAGAAGAGCTGACAGCGCAAAAAATAGAGTTGACTTCTCTGGAAAAAGAGGCGAATGATATGGAGCGTTCGTTGTCGCAGCGGTCCGGTGATTTCTCGAAAGGCTATGCTGCTGAGAAAGTAAGTTTTACACAGATTGCTACTGTGCTTACTGAGACCGAAGCGGTTGTGCAGTTGATTCGCATTCGCACTTTCGATAAGGATTTTACGGCTGATTCAAAGTATGCGGCATTAATTCTTACTAAAGGCGCAACTGTTCCTAAGTTAGTGGTGTTGGATAATGGCAATCAATTGGAAACCCGGTATGCGAAGTTTTATCGGAATGCGATTCAACAAAAGTCAGCCGATCAATATTCATACGATCAGTTTTGGGCACGCATCAATCCCGCTTTAGCGGGAAAGAAAACACTTTACATTTCTCCCGATGGTGTTTACAATCAGATCAGTTTAAACACGCTGAAAAAAAATGATGGCCCTTATTTACTAAATCAGTATGATTTGATAACCGTTGGAAACTCAAAAGATATTCTAGACTTAAAAAGCAGAAAGACCGTTGCTGGGAAGAAGAATGCTTTTCTTTTGGGTTTCCCCGATTATGGTGGTGATGCCGTTGCTGCCTTGCCGGGAACGAAAGTTGAAATTGATAACATTGTAAAAATTTTAAAGGCGGGCGGTTATCAAACAACATCCTACTTACAAAAGACTGCCACAGAAGCAATTCTTAAATCAATGAAAGCACCGACTATTGTACACATTGCCACGCATGGCTATTTCCAACCGGATGTTGAGCAATCGGCTGCGGGTGTAAATGAGGAAAATGTTCGAAGCAATCCACTTCTCCGCTCTGGCTTATTGCTGGCCGGTGCCTCGCCTACGTTGAAAGGGGAGTTACTGCCGAACCTTGAGAGTAATGACAATGGCGTGCTAACCGCTTATGAGGCAATGAATTTAGACCTTGAAGGAACTGACTTAATTATATTAAGTGCCTGCGAAACTGGTTTGGGCGATGTGCGTGCAGGTGAAGGTGTGTATGGCTTGCAGCGTTCGTTTCAGGTAGCCGGTGCAAAAGCGTTGGTGATGAGTTTGTGGAAAGTAGATGATGCCGCTACGCAAGCATTGATGACTAACTTTTATGCAAACCTGGCCAAAGGCGGCAGCAAGGCTAAAGCATTTAAACAAGCGCAACTACAGTTGATGACAAAATATAAAGACCCTTATTATTGGGGCGCGTTTGTGATGTTGGGGATGTGAGACTGTATTGAAACTTTCAAAGACCCAATCCCACAGGGAAGATATAACTACTTTCCAATCGCAGTTAGTATTCTATCTTCCTGAATTAGGACATCTCTCATTAAAAGATTGTATGGGAAATGCTTATGCTTTGAATTTTTAAATCCTTCAAGGATTTTCAAAAGAGTAGTTGAAGTAATTAATGATAAATTCAACTCATAATCCAGACCACAATCTTTAACAAAGTCTTCCGAAAATTCTGGGGCGATAAGCAAAGACTTAATTACCTTATGATTGTTTAGTTTCAATAGATTTGAATAAGCCTTTAATTGTCTTGAAACTGAACTAAACTTATTAAAACCACTTTCCTTTGAGGTTTTGCATTCTACAAGAATTAGATCATTATTTCCAAGATTTAAAATAATGTCAATTTTATCTTTGTCTGTGTTTACGCCTTTTCTAATAGACTCATCAACATTAAATCCAAGTTTACCAAAAATTGTTTTTGTCAAATCTTCGAATTTTATTCCAAGTTCGCTCTCTTTTATTTCTATACCATTTTCTTTCAAAGCCATCAAATTCCTAAATCCAATATTTTCATAGTTTTCCAAATAAAGATTATCCGCATCTTTATACTGACTAAGTATATTCAAGATTAGATCCCCTCGCGACTTGATCTGACGAGATTCAGCAAAGAGCACAAGTTCTTTCTCAGAAATAATTTCCAATATATCTTGTGGCTTAATATTATAGGAAAGCAAGAAGTTACTTTTTAAAATATTCTCTTCTTGAATTTGAAACTCTGCCTTAACTAAATCATTTAATTGCGGCAGAGTCTCATTCAATTCATTAAGAAGCTTTTCATATCCATCTATTGAGATGCCAACTTTTTCATCCTGTTCAACCTCATCAAAATACTTTATCAAGCTACTTATTTTTTCTTCTAAGGTTACACCTTTAAGATGATGGGGAATTTTCAGATCCTTTTCAAAAAAATCATTTAGAAATTGCTTTTTCTCAGTAACATTTGTTTTCTCTTTGTGTATTTCATGGCCTAACACATCACTAAATGATATCCCTCCGCTAATTATGCTTCTAATCTTTTGATCTAAACTATCACGCCTATCAATGTTGTGTCTTTTGCAAACTAAATTAATTTGAGGCTCCCTAAGCAACCTAAGAACACGTCTAAAGAATTTATCTCCAACCTCTTTACCACGTGTTTTTCTTAATATCCTAACAATCTCATCGGCCACGTAAAGAGTATTAGTTTTCTTTGAATAGAAAATAACTCCCGTTGATTTTAGCTCATTTATTACATTGTCAATGCTCGTTTTTACAATTGGTACAACTAAGTAATTGAGAAGCTTCACCTCCTCTTGAGAGAGTCCTAACTGATTTGAAAGAGTTGATAATATCGTTTGTTCATCCGCAGTTATTTTCTTTTCATGATTATTAATCTCATCATTCGTGTATGCCGTATAAACACATGCGTGATAGATTTTATAATCTTTCTTCCTTTGTTCATCAATATCAGATTTATCGTTATCAAGAGTATTCTTGAATTTTTTTAGCTTATCGTCAAAATCTTTTAACTCCCTCTCATAAAGTCGCGCAAACCAATCCTGTTTCATTATGCAATTTCCATCACGAGATATTACATCAATAATAAGATCGAATTGAGATTCATAATTTAGAAACTGTTCTTTGATGTAAGCACCAAATTCATACTGAACAAGATTGAATACTTTAGCAATATTAATATTGTCCATATTCTTCAAATCTCTGCTCTTATCACTAAGGATTCTATCAACCTCCCCTATATTTTTTGGGTTTGCACTTAATATGCTGTCAATTATTTTAAGAAAGGAATTTTTCTCAAATGAATTAAGGTTTTCTAGAATTTTTTCGAGCTTCATAATTAATGAGGGTAAAGAAGAATTAGGGATAAATTCTACTAATGTTTATTCAAGTAAATATAATTAAAATAGTTATCCTTCAACTCCCCGTCTTTTGAATGTGTTCTTCACCGGCAAAAATACGGTTAGCTACTTCAGTACACTTGTTGGTGAATTGCACTGTGCAATCACGCAACACCAACAATTGCAAGAGGAAACCTTAGTTGTTATTTCAATTTTTTTCGCTTTGGTTTTCCTTTAATAATGTTCTTAGCATTTAGCTTACTCACAATCTTTTTTCCGGTCTTTGCTTCAATCTCCTTCCTTGTGTTTCCTGCAATCGTTCCGCCTTGTTTGGCTATTACTTTATTTTCGTCTGATGTCTTTGGTTTCTTTTCCTTTGAAATTTCAGGGGTGGTTGCCACTGCCAGCATGTTTAAAACCAATTCCAGATTGGTCATGTGGTCGCGAAGGTTTTCTTTCTTTAAGTCTTTGTGTTTTTTGTATTGCTTAACTGATTTTCCGCTCCATGCTTTGGTGATGATGTCGGTAAGAACAGCGAAATCCATTCCTTTTTTCACGCCTCGTTTTTCCCATTCGTCTGTCAGCTCTTTTCTTACTTCAATACTTTTTAGTCGTTGGTTTATCCATTCTTTGGTGTATCCTTTTGCCATGTAAGTTTCCATAGCGCGATCAAAGCTTAGTTCGGGATCTTCGGTTTCTTCAATGCGTTCATAGCCGACTTGCGCTAACCAAAGTTTAAAAGGTTCAGCTTTTGGCGATGGGATTGATTGAATTAATCGTAGAAGTTGCTCAGTATTAGCAGCATCGGTTATAAAAATTTACCATCGGCTGCCTGCATTTTCAGTTGACTAC
>JBBSBG010000252.1:0-4868 GCA_038251495.1 Cytophagales bacterium | reverse complement strand
GGGGTAAGGTCGGGAGTATTAGCCGTTTATTTCCTTAACTTTCGACATCGAAAAACTATGCGTGAAGATTATTTAAAAGGAGACACGGAAGGATTAAGTGCTACTGAAAAGGAGATTGAGAAAGCCCTTCGCCCCTTATCTTTTACCGACTTTACAGGTCAACAAAAAGTTGTAGATAATATTAAGGTGTTTGTACAAGCTGCCAAGCAACGGTCGGAAGCGTTGGATCATGTTCTGCTTCATGGCCCGCCTGGCCTCGGAAAAACTACGCTTTCGTTTATTATCGCTAACGAGTTAGAGTCGCGCATTAAAATTACTTCTGGTCCGGTGCTTGATAAGCCCAGCGACCTCGCAGGTTTGCTTACAAATCTTGAGGTAAACGATGTTTTATTCATAGATGAAATTCATCGCCTCAATCCGGTTGTAGAGGAATACCTCTACTCAGCCATGGAGGATTATCGGATTGATATTATGCTTGACTCGGGGCCTAATGCTCGATCTGTACAAATCAATCTAAATCCTTTTACGCTTATTGGTGCAACTACACGTGCTGGATTATTAACTGCGCCACTTAGAGCAAGATTTGCAATCAACGCGCGATTAGAATATTATGATTCGAAGTTGCTAACGAAAATTGTAAATCGATCAGCGGAGATTTTAAAGACTCCTATTATTGATGACGCGGCATTTGAAATTGCCCGAAGAAGTCGGGGCACTCCGCGCATAGCTAATAACTTATTAAGGCGTACCCGCGACTTTGCACAAATAAAAGGTGATGGAACTATTAACATGGCCATTGCTCAAATGGCATTGAAAGCATTGGATGTAGATGAGAACGGATTGGATGAAATGGACAATCGAATCTTGAGCACCATCATCGAAAAATTTAAAGGGGGCCCTGTTGGCCTTACTACCATTGCCACTGCCGTGGGAGATGAGTCCGAGACGATTGAAGAAGTCTATGAGCCCTTTCTGATTCAGGAAGGATATATTAAGCGAACGAGTCGTGGCCGCGAAGCAACTGAAAAAGCTTATAAGCATTTAAAGGTTGTGCCTCCAGTTTCAAAACGGCCAGGATTATTTGATTAACTCTTTGCCGCAAAGGCTCTAAGGCACAAAGAATATGGAATTTTCTAAGCTGAGTGAACATGAAGAAATAATTGGAAAAGTAATTGTTGAGGCAGCACTTAAAGTGTATAAGGAACTGGGTCCTGGATTATTGGAGAAAGTTTATGAAGTTTGTCTTACTCACGAATTAAGAAAAGTAGGATTCCAGGTTGAGCGGCAAGTCGATATTCCCATTCAATATGATGGAATAACCTTCGAGGAAGGCTTGCGGCTTGATCTTCTTGTTGACCGGAAAGTTGTGATTGAAACCAAGGCTGTTGATCAAGTTAATCCGGTATGGCAAGCTCAAGTTTTAAGTCATTTGAAATTGACTGGCTTACGATTGGGATACCTTATAAAGTTTAATGTTCCCATAATCAAACAAGGTATTAAGCGAATCATTCTTTAAAAGAAACTTAGTGTCTTAGCGCCTTTGTGGCCTTACCATGAGCATTCACACCTATACTCAATTAATTAAAACTCTTGCTTCCGAACTCGGCTTCAGCTATTGTGGAATCTCTAAAGCTGAATTTTTAGCCGAGGAAGCTCCACGTCTTGAAGAGTGGTTGAAACGAAACTACCAGGGTAAAATGAGTTACCTGGAAAATCATTTCGATAAACGCTTAGATCCAACGTTGCTAGTGCCTGGAGCAAAATCAGTAATAAGCCTTATCTACAATTACTATCCAAAAGAAGATTTCGCAAAAAAAAATCCCGATGGTTTTAAAATTGCCAAGTATGCTTATGGGGAAGATTACCATAGTGTAATAAAAGACAAACTGAAAGAATTTTTAAATCGCATTCAGGAAGAAATAGGTCATGTTGAAGGTCGCGCTTTTGTTGACTCCGCGCCTGTGCATGAGCGTGCATGGGCAAAAAAATCTGGATTGGGTTGGGTTGGCAAAAATAGTTTGCTCCTCAATCGCAACATGGGTAGTTTCTTTTTTCTCGCAGAATTAATTCTCGATCTGGAATTAGAACCTGATGCTCCTATAAAAGATTATTGTGGCACCTGCACCGCGTGCATGGATGCTTGCCCGACTGACGCTATATCTGAACCTTATGTGGTTGATGGAAGTAAATGCATTTCTTATCTTACTATTGAACTAAAAGAAGAAATTCCAGTTAGCGAAAAAGGAAAATTTGAAAACTGGATTTTTGGGTGCGACATCTGTCAGGATGTTTGTCCGTGGAATAGTTTTTCAAAAACCCATCAGGAACCAAAATTTTCGCCACATGCTGATTTAGAGAAAATGAGTCAACAGGATTGGACAGAAATAACAGAAAACGTATTTAAAAAGCTCTTTAAAAAATCCGCTGTAAAGCGAACCAAATTTGAAGGCCTAAAACGCAACATTGCCTTCTTAAAGCCAAAAGATTAGAATAACATTAAATCTTACTGAGAAAATTCTACACCCCTGTTTTACCCATTTTTCAGCATGGGTCAATAAAAAAATAATCCCGCTTTTGGCGGGATTTGATTTTAGTTTTCAAATAATAAAAATTCAAACTCTTACGAAACAGCGATTTAAAATCGCCTCATATTCTCTCGCATAGTTGGCATAGCACCAGCGTTGGAGATCCTGAATTTCCTCTGCTATCAGCATTTTGATAGCCTTACGAAGCTCTTTCTCAAAGAGTCGCGCGTCAAAACTCACTCGTGTGAGAATGTTCTTTACATAACTGAGCATCTTCATCTTGAAAAATTGTAAGGTACGTTTTGCAATAAACCGCCTGCATTTCTACCATGAAAGTACAAAAGGAGTTGAAGAGTGAAAAGAAGATTTTACTTTTGTATTTATGCAACGAGTTGCGGTGATTGTGCCTATGAAATTTATCTCTATACCTACCTTATTTATCGTTTTGCTGTTTTCAGCCTACTATGCTGTGGGTCAGGCCAACATACTAGTTACTTTAGGCCCAGATGAGATCGGTGAAAACCAGACTTGGACAATTACAATCACAGTAAATAATGACCGGTTAAAGAATTATGACAATTTTCCTGACATTGAGGGATTTCGAAAGCGGGGCACGTCCAGTCAATCGCAAACAAGTATTGTAAATGGGCAGGTAAGCAGCTCTCAAAGCATGGTGATGTCATATTTGCCCACCAAGCAGGGCACTTTCGCAGTTCCTTCTTTTAAAATGAAGGTAAATGACCAAATTATTTCGATAAACGGAAAAAAAATAAAAGTAGGAGCTTCCGTTCAAAGTCAGCAACGCGATCCGTTTCGAAGTTTCTTTGATCGCGACCCAGCCGATGATTTTTTTAGCCGTGGCGAAACAGAATTTGTAGATATAAAAGAAGATGCGTTACTGGCTCTTACAACCAATAAGAATGAAGTCTATATTGGTGAAGGTTTTACCACGACATTATCTTTTCTAGTTGCCGATAATAATCGCGCACCCATGCAATTCCATGATCTTGGAAAACAGCTCTCTACAATCCTAAAAAAATTAAAACCAGCCAATTGCTGGGAAGAAAATTTCAGCATCGAAAACATTGAAGGCGAGTTGATAAACATTAATGGCAAGGGATACACACAGTATAAAATTTATCAGGCTTCTTTTTATCCACTTAACACACAGCCCATTGTATTTCCAAGTGTAGGTCTTGAGATGATTAAATTCAAAGTAGCTAAGAATCCATCCTTCTTTGGCCAGAATAGGCAAGAAGATTTCAAAACTTTTTATTCAAAAAATAAAACTGTAAAAGTAAAGGAGCTTCCGCCACATCCTTTGCGGGAATCAGTTGCCGTTGGTGATTATAAATTGGATGAGCGAATAGGATCGATTGATCTTGAAACAGGCCAAAGTGTGCCTTATGAGTTTCGCGTTTTTGGAGAAGGAAATATTTCATCTATCGAAAAGCCGATGTTAGGTACAGATCATACATTTGATATTTATGAACCCAACGTTAAGCAGAACATCAACCGCGAAGGTAGTTTGGTAACGGGTACGAAATCATTTAACTACTTTATGATTCCAAAAGAGCCAGGCACATTCAAATTAGGAAACTATTTTATCTGGCCGTTCTTTAATCCAAAAACAAAAAAATACGACACCCTTCTATCAAAGTATACAGTTACCGTAAAGGGTGAAAGTCAAAAAAATCAATCTATAGAGAGCACAAGTTTGAGTTCGTTTTATGACCGTATTGATGCAACTGACAATACAATCCGGGATTCAAACTCCTACGATTGGACAAAAATTGGTTTTAATAGTTTTATTGTAGTAATGCTCCTTGCTTCCGCCTATCTTGTGTTCCGAAAATAATTGGTGGTTTATCAGGTTTTATGAATTCTTACGGAACACTTTTCAAAATCAGCACATTTGGAGAATCGCACGGTCCAGCAATTGGGGTAATCATTGACGGCTGTCCCGCTGGTTTGACCATTGACGAAACTTTCATTCAATCGGAATTAAGCCGCAGAAAGCCAGGCCAATCAAAAATCACCACCCAACGAAAGGAAGATGATATATTTAAAATTCTTTCCGGAGTGTTTGAAGGCCAATCAACCGGAGCACCGATCGCGTTAGTCATTGAAAATCAAGATCAGCGCAGTAAAGATTATTCACACATTCAAAATACATTTCGCCCATCGCATGCCGATTTCACTTATGAAAGTAAATATGGCGTTCGTGATTATCGTGGTGGTGGGCGCAGCTCAGCGCGCGAAACTGCAGCGCGAGTAGCCGCTGGAGCTATCGCAAAATTATTATTAAAGAAATCAGGAGTTGAAATCAATGCTTTTGTTTCT
>JBBSBG010000251.1:0-4871 GCA_038251495.1 Cytophagales bacterium | reverse complement strand
GGCAACCCGTTATTAATTCTGGGAAACGCAAGTTGGTGTTTCACAATCGCTTCGCGTGCAATATCATCCAACGTCAATCCGCCAATGCGCGAAACGGTTCCTGTAAAGTACCGATCGATAACATCTTTATGAATCCCCAATGCCTCAAAAATCTGCGCCCCGTGATATGACTGCAACGTGGAGATTCCCATTTTGCTCATCACCTTTAACAACTCACCGGCTACCGCTTTTTTGTAATTGTAGATTGCTTTTTCTTCTGTGAGATCCGGATGCAAAATATTTTGTTTCTTCATGTCGTGGATCGTTTGAAACACGAGGTATGGATTTACTCCAGAAGCACCATATCCTATCAAGGTTGCATAGTGATGTGTCTCCCACACTTCCCCAGCCTCCACTAATAAACCAACCTTACCACGCAGTCCTTTACGAATTAAATCATGATGCACAGCCGCCACCGCAAGTAGCGATGGAATTTGTGCGTGACCACTATCAAAACTTCTATCCGAAAGAATGATAATCGTAAAGCCATCTTCAATCGCATCGGTTACATATTGACAGACACGATTCAATCCTTTTTCTAGTGAGCCAGGCTTGCCATCCGCTTTAAAGTATGTGTAAACCGTTTTCGTTTGAAGATGTCGATGATCAATGTATCGGATTTTTTCCAGTTCAGTATTTGAAAGTACCGGAGTAGGAAGTTCAAGCGTAATGCAATGCTCTGGAGATTCTTCCAACAAGTTTAGTGACCCTCCAACATGAGAAGTCAATGACATCACTAACCGCTCACGAATTGGATCAATCGGTGGATTAGTAACTTGTGCGAAAAGCTGCTTGAAATAACTTGATAAGTGTTGTGCTTGTTTTGAAAGTACAGCAAGAGGCGTGTCGATACCCATCGACCCCAACGCTTCCTTGCCTGTCTCGCACATTTGTGTGAGAATCACACGGAGATCTTCCGATGTATATCCAAAAGAAATTTGTCTTTTTAGAAACGTGACCGGATCGTACTTGTGAAAGCTACCGCCTGGCTCTGGCAAATCTTGCAATCGAACTTTATTGTCTTTCAACCATTGCCCATAAGGCTGGCGCGTACAAATTTCTTTCTTCAGTTCATCATCGCTAATAATCCGGCCTTGCTCCAAATCGACCACAAACATTTTCCCCGGTTGCAGGCGACCTTTCGTAATAACCTTGGCGGGATCAACATCTAACACCCCAACTTCCGAGGCCATAATCACCAGATCATCATCAGTAACAACAAAGCGTGAAGGGCGAAGACCATTGCGATCAAGCGTTGCACCAACAATTTTTCCGTCTGTAAATGTGATGGAAGCAGGTCCATCCCAAGGCTCCATCAAATTTGCATGGTACTCATAGAAATCTCTTTTCTCCTGATTCATTCCTTCATTGCCATCCCATGCTTCAGGTATCAGCATCATCATAACATGTGGCAATGAACGGCCGGCATGCACCAGCAATTCAATCGTGTTATCTAAGTTCGATGAATCCGATTGCTTAGGATTAGCGATCGGCAAAATCATATCTAACTCTTCGCGCGAAAAATACTTGGAAGAAAAAAATGCTTCCTTAGAATTTAGCCAGTTAATATTTCCACGCACGGTATTGATCTCACCGTTGTGTGCGATGTATCGAAATGGTTGTGCAAGCCGCCACGATGGAAATGTGTTCGTTGAAAAACGTGAGTGAATAACGGCTAACGCAGATACAACATCATCATGCTCCAGATCGGCAAAGTATGGTCGCAATTGCCCTGAAGTTACCATGCCCTTATAGGCAATCGTTTTATACGAGAGTGATGAAAAATAAAATTGACTTTCAACACCCTTTACCGATTCGGTTATGATAGTGGTTGAATACTTTCTTAGAATAAAAAGCTTTCGCTCAAAATCATCGGGGTTAGAAATATCATCCGGTCTTTTTATAAAAACCTGCTCCATGATTGGCTCCGCGTTCAAAGCCGTTTCGCCAAGATCACTATTGTTGGTTGGCAACACCCGGTAGCCCAACAAAGTCATCTTCATTTTTTTGATCTGACGGTTTAACACTGTGCGACTTTCTTGTCTTACTTTTGCATCACGCGGAAAAAAGACCAGCCCTACACCATAATTTCCATAAGCAGGCAATTTGAAACCAAGCTTGCTGCATTCACTGCTAAAAAACTCGTGTGGAATTTGAATTAGAATACCCGCGCCATCGCCTGTGTTTGGCTCGCAGCCACAAGCGCCCCGGTGTTCCATACGTTCAAGCATAGTAAGCGCATCGCTCACTATCTGGTGCGATTTACTTCCTTTTATGTTGGCAATAAAGCCAACCCCACATGAGTCTTTTTCAAAAGAAGGATGGTACAGTCCCTGTTGATTTGTTTCTCTCAAGTTCATTTCCAGTTAAAGCGTAATATTTCTAACCTTACAAGTTAACTCCATTACAAGTTTAAATGCGAATAAAGTTGTAGAGATTTTTTTATTGCAAACTAACAGTTAGTAGCGTAAACGTTTGCTAAAGGCTTTGAAACTGAAAGAGGAACGTTTATCTTGAATTAAGATAAATAAACTTATGAATTTTATGCGTATTAAGTTGTCTGAAAAAGCACTCTACCTTGTGTGTCTTTTCTTATTAGTACACTCGGCTTTTAGCCAATCTTATACGGTGGAGACAGTGCCCAACGTGAAACTCCAAACCAATAGTTATGTCAGCAATCCAGATGGGCTTTTAAGTGAATCATCCGTAAATCAGATTGACCAGAAATTAATCAGCCTCGAGCAAAGTACAACAGCTCAGGTTTCGGTGGTGATGCTAAACTCTATTGGAGATGAAGACATGACCGACTTTGCACAATCTCTTTTTGAGAAATGGGGAATAGGGCAAGCTTCTAAAGATAATGGGTTACTGATTTTATTTGTGCAAGATCAAAAGACGATTCGCTTTCACACAGGCTTTGGCTTAGAGGGCATATTGCCTGATGCGATATGCAAGCGTATCCAAACTCAAAAAATGGTTCCTTTATTCAAAGAAGGAAATGTTGATGGCGGCATGTTGGCAGGAATTGATGAAGTCGCTAAAATTCTTACTGATCCCGCTTATGCGGAAGAAATCAACGCAGCAGAAAAACCAGTTGAACTTGCAAAATCAGGATTCTTAATAATTATTTTGGCTCTCTGGCTGGTTATTTCCTTGATTGCTTTTTTTGCTAAGCTTGATTCTGGCTTTTCAAATTCCAAAAATTCTAATAAGGAAGCGCCAAATTCAAAGATGAGTTCGGGGCGATGGTTCCTATTCTGGTTTGTGCTTCCGTTCATTTTGTTTGTTGTTTTGCCAATTGCCAATAGTTGGTTAGTAATGTTTTGTGGGTTCTACTTGTTTTTTACACTTGCCGCTGTCGCTAAATATTTGCGAATGAATAAAAGTGCCAACACTTTTATAGCGAAAGGAAAGTATAGATCTGTGTTTGACTTTTATCAGGAGAACAAAGGGGTGTTATCGTTGGTGATTTTATTTCCAATTCCATTTGCCTTTTTAAAGAAGCAGTTTACTAATAAAATGAATTCCATTCGCACACACCCGCGCACCTGTAGAAAGTGTAATGGTACTTGCGTTAAGTTGAGTGAAAAGGAAGAAAATGAATTTCTATCCAAAGCAGCTCAGTATGAAGAAACTTTAAAATCTGTTGATTACGATGTTTGGAAGTGTGGACAATGCAACGATATTCACCTTGAAGCATATCTCAACGAGAAGACTAAATACACGCCTTGCTCAATGTGCAATACAACTGCTGCGCGCTTAACAAACTCAACTACCAAAGTAGCGGCAACAACTTCTTCAACAGGGATTATGATTTATTCCTATCTCTGTAAATTCTGTAAGCATAAATCAACAGTAGAAGGAGTCATTCCACAAATAGTTGTTTCATCAAGTTCTTCATCGTCTAGTGATTCCAGTTACAGCAGTAGCGACTCAGGGGGAAGTTATGGTGGGGGTGATTCAGGAGGTGGTGGTGCCAGCAGTAGTTGGTAGTCTATTGAAATAACGAGAGCTGCATCTGCTTGCTGTTGTTTGGTTTTCTCATACTATTTTGCGCCCCGCCTTCTGTATAGAAAAGTTCGGTTTCCCGGTAACGGGTTGCCACTACAACCTGGGTATTTCCTGCTATCGGTTTAAACAAATTTTCAACTATGGCTGGAGTGTTATTATGTTCCGACAAATGCGACAAGATTAGGTGGCTCATAAACTTAGGCTTGTGCTGTTTAAACAAATTCGCAGCCTCCCGATTTGAGATGTGCCCTTGCCCACCACGAATTCTATTTTTCAACGGCATAGGATACGGACCGGTGTCCAACATATGCTCATCATAGTTTGATTCTAAAAATGCTGCCTGGCATTGAGCAAAATTCTTAATCACATCCGCACAGGCAATTCCAATATCTGTAATAACCCCTACTTTATTTTCTCCATTTGCTACAATCACGCTGAGTGGATCTACTGCATCGTGTCGTTTAGGAAAAGCTGTAACGGTTAACTCCCCTAATGTAACCGGTGCATAGGGTTTGAGGGATACAATCAAATGAGGCTTTATACGTAACCGCGCTTGATGTAAAGTAAGGTTGGTTATGTAAACCGGGATCTGATATTTCTTAGATAGTACGGCAATTCCCTTCGTGTGATCAAAATGTTCATGCGTTACAAAAAGGCCACGCACATTTTTTAATGAGAGCCCCAATCGCTGCATGCGGATTTCCGTTTCGCGGCATGAAATTCCAACATCAATTAATACAGCCTCACGCTTGTTGCCCACGTAATAACAATTTCCATTGCTTCCTGAGTTTAATGAGGCAAAAAATAATGACATAGATGCG
>JBBSBG010000250.1:0-4874 GCA_038251495.1 Cytophagales bacterium | reverse complement strand
TTTCAAAACCTGGACAAGCTCCCCTGAATTTTTGGAAGGCCACAAACGTGGTTTTGAAGATATTAAAAAAGCCAAGGCTGAAGGAACTAAAGCACCAATGAACTCCACGTTCAAAACCTATAAAGTGATTTCAAATTAAGTACTGTACTTCTAATAACAGTGATCAGTAGCGTTCAAATTTGATCGCCATACTGTACAAAAACGGATACCCATTAACTGAGAATCTGTGATTGAACATTGTATAGGCAATTAGTTTATTGGCAGCAGATTTGCAAAAGGATTTCGGTAAATCAATAGCCAATTCCATGAAAACATTTATTGCCGTTATTCTACTGTGTATTTTGTTTGTGATTTGTTGGCCGCTGGCAATTGCGATGTTCTTCCTATTTCCGATTGTCTGGCTACTGCTGGTCCCATTCAGAATTCTGGGCTTTACGCTGGATGCAGTATTCAAACTTATTAGGGAGATGCTTCTCTTACCTTTTAGAATAGTGAAGGCAATTTGAATCAGAATTAACTATGCTTCACCAATTCCTGCTCTCGCTGCTTCCAGGATTTATCCAGG
Organism: Cytophagales bacterium; assembly: GCA_038251495.1. GTDB lineage: Bacteria > Bacteroidota > Bacteroidia > Cytophagales > Cyclobacteriaceae > ELB16-189. The sequence goes on along the minus strand of JBBSBG010000250.1, from coordinate 4,309 downwards.
AAGAGAGTTCCAAAAGGGAGTAATGATGCAACCAAGTTAATTGCTACTTGCAACCAAGTCCATTTCATTAATCGGATAGACGCAAGAACAATAACGACATATGCAATAAAAAGAACACCATGCGCTAACCCAACCCATCTTACGGCCAATGGAAAATCAAAATAATACTTGAGTGGCATTGCAATGAGCAGCAATACCAGAAACGAAATTCCTTCCGAGATACCAATTAACCGTAAGGCGCGAATTTTATTTATCATAGAAAAGAACAATCTAATTTTAACGGTGGATTAATTTATAGAAAATAGGCATCTATAAAAACCCTCGCTCTCATTACCTCAACCCCCACGACTTCTCCCTGCCTTTGCCTAAACGCCTGCCCGCACAAAGTTAAACGCAGGCGGGGCTTCGTGCAGGCAGGCAAAAGAGATGGGTAAGCGGAGTTTTTAGAGATGACCAAATATTTTATTGATTGAAACTGCGCGTATCACCAGCCTGATAGACATACCGGAATGTATAATACCGGGATGGTTCAATTCCTGTTAAGTTAGCTGGCGCATCCTTGTAATAACTTAGTATCTCCAATTTTGCATATCGGCCCTCATTTGTTTTAACTATAATTACCTTGCCAGCTATTGGTCTAATAATCGTAGGCGAGCTTGGGCCACCGCCTTCTGCTGTATACCATCCATTTCCGGCACCAGTTGGAATAGCGTTCTTAATAACAGCGTTTTTATTATCTGATTTGTAACCGTCTAATGGCGCTTCCAAAATTTCATCAAATATGCCCGAAACTATCTGAGCTTGAGTGGTGCCCGGCCCACTAGTTGGGCTGTTAACGATTATTGTAGTTGCCCTAAAGCCTAAATCCCAACTAGTCGAAGCGCTATCTGGCACCACTTGCCCCGTTTTAAAACTAAAAAAAGTGAATTTTCCAGTTGTTCCAATAGGCGCACCAGTATTAGGGTTAAATCCTGTTGTAGGATCGGCTGCCAAATTATCAACCCGGATTGATGCTACAGGAACTGTTGCAACATCTTCGTTACACCCCACAAAGCCCACCGCCATTAAGACAAAAAGACCTACTACAAAAATTGATTTAATAGAATTCATGATATAGTTTAATTTATTGTTTAACATTTTTTTGAGAAATTGAATAGCTTACGCTTACGTATAAAAGTCGACCCGGAAGATTTGGAATAAAGATTGGTTCGGTATGATTAAAAATATTATCGATACCCAGTTGAGTTCTGATTCCAGGTTTCCACATTTTGGCAACGGAGATATTTGTTAAAAAATACCCTTGTACAAAACTATCATCGGTGTCTAATATCGAGTTACTATTTCGGTCGGATGATGGTACGTCTTCCCCTTGTATGTTGCCCCGGATATCACCAATTCCATATTTGCCACGATAAATAACTCGCAAACTTGCTTCCAACCCATTTTCCTTATTGCTATAGAATAGTTTTACATTTCCTGTATGACGCGATCGATTGTATAATCCAAAATATTCACTTGGTTTTAATCTTCGCGTAACCAGCGTATTCGCATCGCGCGCATAAACATTGCCATCTCTTACCGCCTTTGCAACATCTTTATCTTTAGCATACAATAATTGATACCCAACTGATAGACTTAAATGCTTTGCAACAGGATAAGAAAAGTTAGACTCAATACCTTGTGTATAAGCGCGCTGAATATTGCGATAACTGTAAATACTTTGCCCACTATTAGTTATAGCAACTGCTTGTGTTTCAATTAAATTATTAATGCTATTATGAAAAAAATTCATATCCATAGTAAGTGATGGCCAAAGCGTGGCGTGCGCTCCCGCATTGATGGAGACAGAGCGTTCCGCCTGAAGATTGCCGAGCAAAGTGGGATCAAAAAGATAGGTGTCAATTTGACCTGCTGCATCTAATTCTTTAAGACGCAAGACCGCTACCTCCGTTCCTAAAACGCTATATCCACCCGCTGCAGAGTTATTGAAGTTGAAATACAGTTGCCTGAAATCTGGAGATTTAAAACCAACTCCACCCGATGCTTTAAACGTAAGGTTCTTATTCAGTTCATAGCGAGAAGAAAGCTTTGGACTAAATTGAGATCCGTAAATTGTATTGTAATCATAACGGCCACCAGCAATTACTGTTAGTCTGTCTTTAGGTATCCATTCATGTTGGAAAAAACCGTATTGCGTGCCTTGCTTCCTCGTGGTCTCATCGCTATATCGCGAAGTCTGCACAGTCTCCTTTATAAATCCTCCACCTACAGTTAAAATATTTCTATCATTAAAATAATATTCAGCATTGAACTCAGGTCGCTCAAATGATTGTTTGAAGTCATCCTGATAATACTGACTACCGTCCGATTCCAAAGTTAAGTTTGTCGCTGTTTTATAATGCGTGTTGTAATATCTGCCAACCACCTTGAAGCGATCTGAAAAGCGATGCGTTAGCACGGGATTAAAATTCCAATCGTTTGTATTGCCTATGCCTGCCGTTCTGATAACATCGCCACCCGATTCCACTTCAAAACGAAAGATCTGGTCTTCATTAAAAAATCTACCAGCTATGCTCAAGTCTGTTTTAGAATTGAACTTATAGCTTATGCGAGAGTTCAACGTGTAGTTTGTAAAAGGTGAAACTGTTTTGCCATAGTTTTGAGGTGAGAGATCATATCCATCGGTATGATACCTGTTGGCAAAAACATATACTCCAAGTTTTCCTGCGGTTAAGCTAACATCTCCGTTAACATCCAGCGTATTGTTAGTTCCATATCGCAAGGAAGCAGTTGCCTTATTGCCTTTAGGTTTTTCGGTAATAATGTTTATCACACCCGCCAAAGCATCAGAACCGTAAAGACTTGATGATGGTCCTTTAACTATTTCTATTTGCTTAATATTTCCTACTGTGATTCTACTTAACTCCAGCGAACCCGTATACCGTCCTATTATTGGCTCGCCATCAATCAAGATTAGCGTATAATCCGGGTTAAAGCCTTGCACCTGAATTCCATTTCCTTGACCATTAATCTGCGGCACTACCACTAAACCAGTTTGTTCGGTAAGCACGTCATTCAGGCGCACAGATCCCATGCCTTTGATTGTGGCTTTTGAAACCAGCGAAACTGGCATGGGCAGGTTTCCCATCATCCGCTCGTTTCGCGTAGCCGTTACGATAACACTCTCCAACTCTTTAGCTTTTAAAGAATCCGCATCTACCTGACTAAATCCTTTTGAGCTTGCAGCCAACAGTACGCATGTGTACATGATTCTAAAAAGGACGCCTATTTTCACGGCACAAAGATTAGCTCACTTCTAATTAATAAATACCGTAAAAAGTACAATTAATGCCAACCAAGATAATTTCTTTCAAGACTCAAAATTTTGGTACTTTTGTATTAATTCGTTCAAATTAAATCAATAAACAAGATGACAAATGTCATTTTCTAAAATGGAAAAGCTCTTATCAACTACCGAAGCACACAATAATACCCAAAAAAGTAGCTTTAACACGCTTTTCGAAACCGATGAATTGAGTCTGCGAATCGCTGAAAATATGACGGGCGATGCCATTTCATTTCCGGGTACCGTAAACCGAAACATTATTCATTTTTATTTTTGCTTGGAGGGCTCGGCCATTTTCGCTTTTGGGCCTCAGTACAGTCGTCAGATTGAAAAGCAACACAACTATTTTTTCTATAATCCTGAAACGGATCTGCCATTTGAACTAAGGTTGGCACCGAACACACGATTTGTTTCATTGTCGATTGCGCTCGAAAGTTTACACAAACTATTTTCGCACGATGCACTCCCGTTCTTAAAGCCTGAAAATGCAAAAACCAAGTTTTATGATGAGCGCGAAATACCCTCGCACCTGTATGTTGTATTGAACCAATTGTTCACGATATCGCTTAGTGCCAACGCTGAAAAATTATACTATCACGGCAAAGTACTCGAACTGCTAGGGCTTTACTTTTCGGAAAAGAAAACCGATACGGAGAGCTGCCCATTTTTAAATGATCAGGAAACAGTTCGAAAAATAAAACATGCCAAGGAGTACATCTTAAAACACATGGAAACTCCACCTAGCTTAAAAGAGTTAGCAAAGATTGCCGGCCTGAATGAATATCAACTAAAGGTTGGCTTTAAAGAGATTTACGGAAATACCGTTTTTGGCTATTTGACAAATCATAAATTAGATCACTCACGGGTGCTGTTAGATACGGCTCGCTTTCAGGTGAATGAAGTTGCTTACCAAATTGGTTACAATAATCCGAGTCATTTTATTGCCGCCTTTAAAAAGAAATT
>JBBSBG010000249.1:0-4882 GCA_038251495.1 Cytophagales bacterium | reverse complement strand
CTTTTTGCATAACAAAAAAATCCGGGTAATTCCGTGGACTGTAAATGAGCCAAAAGATATGTTGGTACTAAAAGGAATGGATGTGGATGGATTTATTACCGATTACCCAAATCGTGCAGCCAAATTCAAGCGCACATTAAATATCAAATCGAAAGGAAAGAAGTAATCTAAGCCCGGTAAACTACCTGCCCAACTCGTTGGATGTGTTCAGTAAGTTCATGATTTTTGATAAACTCAAACCAGTTAATATCTATTGTGTACGGCAAAGAAAACTCATCCAACTTGTTATTAATCTTTAAAATTTTTGATAGGGTAAGGCCAGTTCCCTTTAGTGCAATATCAATATACGAACCGTTTGAAAAATTTCCTTTCACTCGTGAGCCGTACAACACAGCTTCCTCGATTTCAGAGAATGAGGAAAAAACAGTGGTGATTTTTTGGATTGTATTTTCAGTTAGCCCAAATCTCATTTTGAGTCCACTTTATCTGCCAGCGCAGTTTGCAACGCTGTAAAAGCCTGAAAGTATTGTTGCGTTATTAACTTAACCATGTTTGAGGCAACCTCTTCGTTGTAAGTATGAAAAGTAAGTTTTCTATTTTCAACCATATCCATCCAACGATCTCCATCTTTTATTAACCCACGTTTAAAAGCAAGTCGAATTGCATCTTTGCTGCCTTGAATGCTTGATTCGCCTTGGTCTTCGTAAAAATCTTTCATCACATTCCAGGCAAGCTCATAAGTATATTCAAATGCTTAAATCAAGCCTTGTTCTTCTAACTCATTTAATTCCTGTTTGGTAATAAACTTTGCCAATTGCGAAAGTGCTTTATTGAAATTTGTAAACCGCTGCTGCCATCGAATGTCTTGCTTTTTCATAGTTGAATCTATGCAATTTTTAAAGAACCAATCACTTTATCATCTACCTTTCTTTCCTTATTCTTGCAAATTATTTCAACCAAACACTAATTATGCAGTCATCCAACGGCCTAAATCAAACTAAGTACGATGTATACGGCATAGGAAATGCCATTGTAGATATAATCACAGAAGTTGATCACGATTTCTTTGCTAAGAATGAAGTAGAGAAAGGAGTCATGACCTTGGTGGATGAAAAAAGACAACTTCATTTAATGAAAGCCATCGACATGAAGCGCAGTAAAATGTCAGGGGGTGGTTCGGCTGGCAATACCGTGGTGGCGCTAAATCAGTTTGGCGGAAAAAGTTTTTACTCATGTTTGGTTGCAAATGATGAATTGGGCGAATTCTTTTTGAAAGACTTAAAGAGAAACGGAGTCGATACGAATTTAACCCATGATCAATGTCCGGATGGTCATTCAGGCCGATGCCTGGTAATGACCAGTCCCGATGCAGAACGCACCATGAATACTTTTTTAGGTGTGAGTTCTTTTCTGTCACCGGAACAGTTGGATGCAGAGGCAATTAAAAACTCCACATACGTGTATCTTGAAGGTTATCTTGTTGCAAGCCCCAAAGGGTTGGAGGCTTTAAAGGAAGCAAAGAAAATTGCCGAGCGAAATAAAGTATCCGTTGCGCTTACATTCTCCGATCCAAGCATGGTAAAATATTTCTCTACACAAATGCAGGAGATTGTTGGTGCAAGTGTTGACTTACTTTTTTGTAATGAAGAGGAGGCAATGATTTATACGGAAACAGATTCCATTAATCAAGCCCGCGAAAAACTAAAAGAGATTGCAAAACGGTTTGCTATTACACTAGGTGCCAATGGCGCATTGATTTATGATGGCGACACCTTCATTCAGATTGAACCTTATAAAGTTCGCGCCATTGATACGAATGGTGCTGGCGATATGTTTTCAGGAGCATTTATGTATGCGATAACCCACGGCCATTCTTATGCCGAAGCGGGTAAGTTGGCTTCACTAGCCTCTTCACGTGTGGTCTCTCAATTCGGTCCGCGGTTGCAGCCTGATCAGGTGAAAGCAATTTTGGGCGATTTGGTGGGGTAGACTTCACTTCATAGTCATTGCGGGCGAGGGGAGAAACACTCGTCAAGAGCGTAGCCAAAACGAGACCCGCAATCTCAAACTAACTGTTTATTCATTAAATGGAGAGGATGTAGCTAAATAGAAACTTCCAATCCTATCATATTTTGGTCATAATCCTATCATTATGATAGGATTTTATTAAATTTATGATAGGATGCGTTATGGATACCCCGAGACAGCAAGAAATATTTGAAATCATTTTGAGGAATGAGCCAATTGGGATTGCTGAAATCCTAATAAAATTGAAAGCCGAAGTCTCTGTTCCAACAATCAATCGTGACCTGTCAAAATTAAAGTCAGGCGATTTTATTTTATCAGAAGGCAATGGCCCTGGAACAAAGTATAGAGTCAATCTGAAAGGACTTATCCAGGCAAATATTAACAGCGACTCGTATTTTGAGATTGATGTTGATGATCGAAAAATTCTTGATAAGTATAACCCGTCCATTATCGATAACCTTAGAGACCGACTGTTTACATCTGCTGAGATATTGCTTTTAAATGAGCTCACTCAAGAGTATAAGAAGAAAATAAGTACAACTTCTGTTGAAAACTTCAAGAAAGAATTTGAAAGGCTTTTAATTGAACTGTCTTGGAAGTCATCTCAGATTGAAGGTAACACCTATGACTTATTGGACACAGAGCAGTTATTGAAATATAATATCAAGGCTCCCAATCACTCGGAAGAGGAAGCCATTATGCTTTTAAATCACAAAGTGGCTATTGAATACACGCGTGAAAACGCAGATTTGTTTACCCAGTTGACAACATCTAAAATAATTGATATTCATACCCTTCTAACACAGAAATTAGGAATCGCTAAGTCAATTAGAAATAGATTGGTTCGCATTACGGGAACCAAATACACGCCACCCGATAATCAATTTGTACTTTCAGAAGCGTTAGATGAAGTGTGTAGGTTAGTTAATAATATGGATAACGTATTTGAAAAAGCACTCCGCGTTTTGCTTATGATAAGTTATTTGCAACCCTTTGATGATGGCAACAAAAGAATCGCACGGCTTGCGGCCAACGCGATGCTGATGGCCGCTGGGTGCTGCCCACTTTCATACCGTAGCATCAGCCCCAGTGAGTATAAAAAATCTATTTTATTATTCTACGAACTCAACAATGTAAACACCTTTAAAAAAGTATTTATTGAGCAATATCAATTTGCTGTGGAGAATTATTTTTGACACAATAAGTTCAAGCCACAGATTAACAGATTACTTGCTTGGCTTAAAATGACCGTATTAATTTTTACAAATTAAATCAGTGAATCTGTGGCCATGTTTTTTTAGCAAAATCAATTAGTCGGGGCCTCCGCGTTAAGACTAATTATAGATTAGAGACACCGTGTCTGCTGACACGGATTTAAAAGTCTCATGTCTTATAAGGGTTAATTTTTGCTTTAAGCATTCGGATGTTTGGTGGTGTTCGCGCGCTATTCCTCGCGCATCATCAAAGGCGGTAATTATTTTATCTCGGGTATTTCAAGTTGTTTACATATTTTCTTGCAGAGCAAATCGGCAAGTTCTCTATGGCGGCCAACGGATGTTTGTTTTTTATTAGTTGGATTTTGATAAATGGAATGATTGGCGCCTTCCCTAAGCATAACACAACCATTTTGCTCCAAATGACGGATCAGGTCACCTCGTTTCATTAAACCAAAGAAAGTTCTTCGCGAATTACAGTTTTGCCTTGGTACTCAATTTCTGTGGCTTCACGATTTACCTCAAGCAAAAGCCTTAGTGCATCAAGTAAGTTAGCTTTCACTTCAGCAATTGTTTTTCCTTGCGATATAGCTGCGGGCAGTTCTTCTACCTGACCAACATACCAGCCATCGCCCGACTTTTCAATTATCGCTGTAAGCTTCATGTTATAAATATAGAGTTTTGGTATGAGTTCACAAATGAGTGTTCGGAAAGCTAGTGGCTTTGTTAGCAGTAGTTGAGGTTAACCCTTCAACTTTTCTGTTAGCACCTCAATCTCAAACACAATAAGTTCAAGCCACAGATTCACAGATTGGAGGTAACAAATTCATTGAAATAGCCACCCCGTATCGATTAACCATTTTGTAAAAAAAATCAGTAAATCTGTGGCTACAAATTCTTTTAGCTTTTAGGTGGGCAATCAATTTAATTTACCTGTGGGGAATTATTTTTAGAGGTAAGTTTATTTTTTCTTTGATATTTGAAGATGCAAAATTGGCACTGGCTTATCGCATTTGTGGTTTTATCAGGATCAATACCTGCACTTGTTTTACTGCGCAAATGGAAGAAAGACGCTGCTCACGCACTGGTTGCAAAACAAATGGAAATTGATAGGCTGCTTGAGGAAAACCAATCGTTAAATGAAATTAATGCACACCTGAAAGGCGTAATCAAGCAAAAGTATTATCAAAATGAAAAGGATAGTAACCCTGTTCAATTAGCCATTTCAAAAGAAAGAATCCGAATAGCAGATGAACTACATGATGACACCGTTCAGCGCATGGTATCAATTCGGCTTCGGCTTTTGAAAGCCAGCTACTTTAATTTACCTGAGGGTTTTAAACCTGAAGTAATGGCGAGTTTAAATGAATTGAGATCGACAATAGATAACTTGCGATTTCTCATTGACAACCAATTGCAACCTCGCTTTCAAATTAATCAGTTGCATACATTGCTGCATGATTTTGTAAAGCAATACGATAACATCAATCATCTAAAATTAAGTTTTAGAGTTTTTAATGCAGAAGAACAATTTCCGTTGGATGCGAAAGTCACAGAAGAACTCTACTACATCATTCACGAAACCGTTGTTAATTCAGTAAAAAGCTCATGCGCTAACAGCATAAAGATTATCGTTCAAT
>JBBSBG010000248.1:0-4905 GCA_038251495.1 Cytophagales bacterium | reverse complement strand
CAGCTCCAAAACATGTTCTTATTGATCGTAATGAAGACGGTGAAATAACGACCGAACTGTTTGCAAAAGAACAAACTAGCGAAAGCATGATGAAATTGTTGGGGTATCTAAGTGAACAAACCATTAAGGTTTAAGCTAAACTAAGCTATAGACTAAAGCCGGCTAACTACCGGCTTTTTTATTAAAACAATTTTTCTGCAATTTCAAACCAGCGGAAAGAATTCTGATTATATTTATTTACTTGTTACTTCTGCTCTATAGGTTAATTAATTCCAATTTTATGAATAAGACTTCACAGATTTTGATTCTCTGCTTCATGCTAATGGCAAGTTCGGTTTCATTTGCGCAGGAACTTTATTCTGCGCGTGGATATTGGACAGAATTAAATAAAGAGACATATAAAAAAATTGTTGATAAGCGCGCCAAAGGAGATACGTTGACAGATAATGAACAAGCTTATTTGAAAGATTACGAAGTCTATCTCGATACGTATTATCAGCGGATGAATGAAGAGGCGAAAGCGAAGTATGAACAGATGAAAATCCAGTGGGACAGGGAGTTGACAGAGCCTCAGATTTCTTCCGAACAAAATGATTTTGAATTGCGCACCCGCGATAGGTTTGTAAATGGAATCTATGGAGCATACTACGGAGCAGCCTTTGTAGGAATTGCCAATATTGATGGCGCAGCAGGTGTAGGAATACCCTTAATAACTGCAGGATTGTGGCAATTAGGTCCTATCATAAACCCTAAGAAATATGAAAATATTAGTGTGGCAACTATGCGTGCAGGCAATACAGGAAAATTTCTGGGTTTAGCATACGGTGCGGCATTAGGATTAGCCATCGGTGGCGATTCAGACAACACAGGAGACCTTGCTTTGGCTTTTTCAACTATAGGAAGTATTTCATTAGGCGAGGCTGCATTTCAACTTCAAAAGAAAAAACCCGTATCAGAGGGGCACATAGAAATGATGCGCCATTATGGTTTCTTAGGCCCAGGAGTTGCTCTGCTAGGTGTTGGTGCAACTAGTGTCGATAATTCAAATCTCATTGGCGCAACTATTCTGGCGGGTGGTGTTGGTGGTTTGCTTATCGCCAATCAGGTTGCAAAAAAATATGACTATACATCCGGTGATGTTGATGCTATAGGTTCACTGACATTAATCACAACAGGATTAGGCTTTACTGTAGCAGCTGAATCAGTCGGCAATGGCGATAACCTCGGGCTGCTGTTAATTCCAGCTGCAACAGCAATTGCGGGCACGGTGTTTGGGCAGCGCGCTGTTAAAGGCATTAAGTTAACCAAGCGACAAGGAAGTACAATTAATTTATCCAGCGGGGGTGCTGCCCTTATTGGATTAGGCATTGTAGCCATTGCTGAATCTGATTCACCGGGTGTAATTATAGGCGTTCCTTCTGCGTTGGCATTGCTTACGCACCAACTTTTGTTTCATTCTTACAGAAAGAAAAATTTAGAAGGGGGATTAAATCTGAGAAGCTCAGTAAAAAAACCGATTCAACTTTCGGTGCGAGCCACACCCGAAAATTATTTTGTGAACAAACAAATACAGCCAGAAAAAATCATCGTTACAAACAACTTTCCTAGACTAGCCAATCCTATTATTAATTTGAAATTGACTTTCTAAGATTAGTGTCTGTCTATCTAAGGCCACCAAAGCCTTTTGTTTCAGTAAAACCTGCCGGGATAACAAACTCTGAATCCGGAAGCTTTTCACTTTTCAATTCAGTTGCTTCCATCACCATAATCATTTGCGGAGTTGTTAATTCCATCTTAAGAGGAACTCCATCTAACCCATCATAATACATAGATTGGCCGCCTTTATTCATACCCAAGTTAAAAAAGTCTTTTGCATTCAAGCCTTTTATTTCTGTGGTAGTCCAGAAAACCTGATTCACAGTAGCGCCATGCTCAGTAACTTCGACAATATATTTGGTGCATTGGTGATTTAGAATCCGGGCTGTTTCAGAAGTCTTGGTAACCTTATGGGTAGATTTAGAATTTGTTTGATCTTTTCCGGATGGCAATAGGCTATATGTTTTGGATTCTCTTTCCAACATATACGTTTGATTCTTATCATTTAAAGTAAGAATTTCGGCAGCCATTATTCCGCCATCCATTTTAGTAAGTGAGTTTTTACCTTTTATTTTCACGTTTAAACTCTTAGGCATCATCGAACTCATGTCTCCCCCTTGTATAGCTTTTATGGCATTTTGCATTTGAATTTTCATTTGCGGGTTTGATTCAAGCATTGCCTTCATCTGCGGGCTATTCATTTGCTCTTGCATTTGCTTCATCTTAGCCTGATTGACAGGATCACTCATTTGCTTTTGCGCTTGTTCCATTTGCGCCTTCATTTTAGGATCAGTGATTTCAGTTTTAATTGACCACGTAATGATGCCTTCAAATGTTTGAGCATACGTTGCTACAACAAACAGCAAGAAAAAAAAGCTCAGAAATGTTTTCATAATTCATAAGTTTTGTAAAAGTAAAGTTAATAATCTCCGTATTTAAGGTAATACAATAGACGTGCCTTCTTTTAAGCTTTCCACTTGATAATCGGCCTTTTCAGCATCATCAATCTCATTGCCAAGTTGAATAGTGCGAATACCAAGTTGACGAGCTGGTGTAATATCACGCCCCCGATCTCCTACCATCCACGATTGTGAGACATCAATATTAAATTTGGCGATTGCTTTTTCAAACATGAGTGCACCCGGCTTGCGAGCTAATGATGCGGTTACCGTTGGATGATGTGGACAAAAATAAAAATGATCAATTCTGCCATTACACATCTTTTGAAAATAGGAATGACATGCTTCCATTTGTTGTTGGGTATAAATTCCTTGCGCTATTCCTGACTGATTGGTAACAATCACTAATAAATACCCAGCTGCTTTCAGTTTTTCTAATGCTTCCAATACACCTGGCAAAATTTCGAAACTTTCTATGCGATACGTGTAGTTAGGGTTATCCTTATTGATCACTCCATCCCTGTCTAAAAAAACACATTTATTCATAAATTCTACTGTTTCGGCTTCAATGATAAGGCATTCTGTCAACGGAAACCAGTCGATAGTCTAATTTCCAGCTGTGTTTATCTTAATGGCGATTGTTTCACAAACACTTTTATTTAGATTTGTTCTGTGCTGAAATTCCATTTTCAGCATTTTAACCAAAAGGCATTTGAGCAACGCGATAGTCATTATACCAACCTATAATGAAAAGGAGAATATCACCCTGATCATTGATTCGGTATTTTCTTTACCGAAGGATTTTGATGTACTTATTGTAGATGATAATTCTCCAGATGGAACGGCAGAGTTAGTTGAGGATCTTCAGAAGAATTATAATGGTGATCGGAAACGGCTGAATTTGATTCAGCGCCCTGGCAAACAAGGGTTGGGCACAGCCTATATTGAAGGCTTTAGATTTTCTCTGCAGCATAATTACGACTATGTACTTCAAATGGATGCAGACTTTTCTCATGACCCAAAAGATCTGATAAACCTCTATCTCAGTTGTTCTGAGTTCGGTCATGATCTGGCCATTGGATCCCGATATGCTACCGGTGTTAATGTGGTTAACTGGCCTATGGGTAGAGTGTTACTTTCCTTCTTTGCCAGCAAATATGTTCAAACAATCACTGGCATTCCTGTGCACGACACCACTGCGGGGTTTGTTTGTTATCGCAGAAAAGTATTAGAGACAATTCAGCTCGATAAAATAAAATTTGTCGGTTATGCATTTCAAATTGAAATGAAATTTCTTACCTGGAAATATGGTTTCCGCCTAAACGAAGTTCCGATCGTGTTTACGGATCGCACCCGAGGTCAAAGTAAAATGTCGGCCGGGATTTTTAAGGAAGCATTTTTTGGGGTAATGAAAATGACCATTGAAAGCTGGTTTAAAAAATATATACCGGCTTAGGAAGTTTAAAAAAGGTATACAAAAGTTTTACACATCATTTATAAAACAAAAAAAAGACCTGCCAGAAATTCCAGCAGGTCTTTTTACCTATTCCCAAATCACTAATTAGCTTAATGTCTTTTCAAGTTCTTCAATCTTAGCCTTCGCTTCTTGTTTACCTAAAGAATAAGATTTTTTGTAAAGCTCCAGTGCTTCACGTTGCGTTTCTTTTTTCTTGCGTGGGGCTAACCTCGTTCTGTTAGCGGCTGTTTCAAGAGCCTGACCTTGTGCAAATAAAAGGTCTGCCTGCGTTGATGTTGCATTTGTGGTGATATCCTGCACCTTAGTTTCCAGATTAGCAATATCCTGCTCACGAACCTTAATGGTTTCGTTGTTATCGGTTAACAACGAATCTTTCTCAACAACAGTTTTAGCAAGTCGCTGATTGTCGGAACGATAGTTTTCAACTTCAATCTGCAGGGCAGCCAACTGTTGTGTGCTTGCTTCCAAATCTTTTTTTAGTTTTTTAACCATCGCAGCGTACTTGGAAGATGACGCCTTCGAATTCTTCAAAGATGTTTCCATCTCATCCAATTTAGTCTGAGTCTGCTGGATATAAGTATTCAGGTTTCTCATTCGCGCTGCATAATCATTGTAGTTTGTGCCTTCAACCACACCTTCTCTCAAATTAATGCGACTTGATTCAATAGAATCAAGCATAGTACTCACTTCCTGCAGCATCCCCGCGGTTTGCTGACTGGCATTCAGTTCAACTCTTAGAGAATCAACCTTTGCCTTTAAATCTTTGTTCTCCTGCACATTGCAGCTACCTAGTAAGGATATTGCAATGGCTCCAATAAGTAGTTTCTGTGTCATAGTCATTTAAAGTTTTCCCTTTTCCCGTTTCTATGCAAAAAGATGAGCACGATTGTGATATTAAAATGAAAGTTCGTAACCTATTGATAATGAGACATT
>JBBSBG010000247.1:0-4911 GCA_038251495.1 Cytophagales bacterium | reverse complement strand
GCAAGCAATCCTTCGGCAATTAAATAATCCTGTCGCACGCGTAACGATCCCAGATTAACATGGCCTTTAATAATTTCACCTGTGCGTGGATCGGTTACAGAAGATCCATAAGACCAACCGCGTGTTGACCGATGTATCCAATTGATCAAGTTGTACCGTACATCCATTGGGTCTGCATCATCAGGAAGTACTTTAACTTGAAATGCATCTTTATAGCCCGCGGCTTCGAAAGCCTGGTTCCACCACTTTGCGCCATCCATTAGTGCCGAACGAATTGGCTCCGGTGTACCGGGATCCATATAATAAATAATAGGTTCGACCGCTTCACTCACGGCTGCCTTGGGATCTTTCTTCTCTAACCGATGGCGCGTAATAAATCTTTTCTCAAGCGGCTCGCTGATAGGCGTTGCATAATCGTAATACGAAACATTAAAATAGCCCGCGCGTGGATCAAACTTGCGGGGCTTGTATTTATCGTCAGGTAATTTTACAAATGAATGGTGTTCGCGTACGGTAACAAAATTAGGGGTTGGCGTTACACTGCGAATATAACCGCCTGTTGCCTGACCTGTAAATGTTAACGTAACTTCAAACTCTGAATTTTCAGGAAAATTTTTCGTGCGCGGCAAATAAAATGCTGACCGCGATTTATCGAGGGAATACGTTCCTTGCTGTGCTGCGCGAAGGCGACCAATCACATCGTGTGCATCCTGCAAAAGAAAATCAGATGCATCCACCAAAACCTTCCCACCTTCTTCAGCTACAACGGTAAAACCCCAAAGCACAGATTGCGCAAAGGCCTCCTCCACTGCTTTGCGCTCTTGCGGATTATCGGATATGGCGCGATAGGAATAATTTAGTTCAGTCAATAAAACTTTAGGGCCTCTGCGATCAAACTTAACCACCCGCTCGCGGCCCAATTGATTGCGGTCTAATCCAATGTCATTCGATCCAATGCCTGCCGTTAATGATTCTACATATAAAAATTCTGAATCAAATTTATCAATGATCAGGTACACCTTATCCTGCTTATCATCATAGTGGAATTCTACATACCCTGGAAATTTTTTCATCCCGGCAATCTTAGCTTCTATGCCAGAAGCAGTTTTCTTAGGTTCTTCTGGTGGCGGAGCTTGCTCTTTTTTTCGTTGGGCAACGGAAGATAAGCTTACTAAAATCAGGATCAATGCAATACAATTTTTCATGAATTTTAAGGGTTAGCCTTTTGGGAAAGCTAACCAATAAAAAAAGTGATTGCAACAAAAGAAGAAATGGAGCGTGTGCTTTTTATACTAACGGTTTTTATACACTAAAAAGTCAGCACCTTATTTTCCGCAAGGACGTGAAGGGCTGTTTCGGTTTATGTATTTTTTAAACATTAAGAGATGAAGAGATTATCCCTTAATGTTCTTAATTTCTAAACTATCTTAATGTTAAAAACTTTGCGAACTAGCATCGTTGGGATTTTACATTTAAATCAATTTTTCCAAACTGGCTTTGGCCAATGCTTCTGATTTACTGCGCACCTGAAGTTTATAGTAAATATTTTTAATGTGAGTTTTTGAAGTTTCCTTCGATATAGAAAGTTCTTCTGATATCTGGGTATACGTTTTTCCTTCCGAAATCAATTGTAGAATTTCTGTTTCCCGTTTGGTGAGTGGACTATTTGGGTTCACATGAAAATTAGCAATAACCAAGCGCGCTATCTTACTGCTCATAGGGGCGCCACCTTTGGTAATTTCCTCAAGTGCTGAAAGTAATTCCAGATAATTGGCGCTCTTAGTAATATAACCGGATGCGCCTGCCTTCAGCGCTTCAAATACCAAATCACTATCTTCATAGACAGTCACCATAATAATGTCGGCTTGTTGCGCTTTATCTTTTATAATCTTTGATCCCTGTATGCCATTCATACCGCCTGGTAATTCGATGTCCATTAATACAATATCAGGCTTGTCGTGATTCAAGTTCTTAATAGCTTCCTCACAACTGCCATACCCATTAACCGTAAAAAAATTAGGCGAACTATTTACGATTAAAGAAAAACTGTTTCTTATTTCTGAATCATCTTCAACGATCAGAACACGCTTTTTAGAATGAGTTGACATATTTTTTATGTTTAGGTAATTACAAATGAAAGGGAAACCCGCGTTCCTGATTTTTCCTTATCAGTATCGATACGCAAATCAGACTTAATTCGTTCCGCCCGATGGCGCATATTTTTAATTCCATTCAAATGCCCTATTTCGCCCAATGAAAATCCCTTTCCATCGTCCTCTAAAACCATTTCGAACTGTCCATGATTTCTCCTTAGTGTGAAGGCAACATTTTTCGCGTGAGAATGATTAAAAACATTTGTCATTGCCTCTTTCATGATCAAATTGGCTTCGCGACTAAAACCAAAAGGAACGTTAGCTAAATTTTTTATTTCATTGTAGGCGCGAAACTGTATCGCCTTCTCTTCAAAAAGTTTCTCGCCAAAGTCACGTATGTGAATGAACAGTCGCGATAGCTCATCATTCGATGGATCGATGCTCCAAATAAAATCCCGGGTGCCTGTGTAAAGGTATTTAGCTGAGTTCTCCACTTTATTATATAATTCAACTGTGTGGCCATTTTTACTCAGCTTCATCACACTTATATAATTAATTATACGGGTTAATTGATTTCCCATTTCATCATGAAAATCGCGGGCAATTTCCTTTCTCAAATGTTCCTGTTCTTGCTGACGAATATGTTCTATCTCAAGTACACGTTTGGTTTTGAAACGAACACGCAAAGAAAGAAAGAGAAGCACCAGGCCAAACAATACGATAGAACATATACTTATAAAAGTAAATGTTGCATAAAAGGGTGCCTCAATGGTAAAGTCATACTGCAACGGAGTAGTATCCCAGCTTCCTTGTTTATTAGTAGCTAATATATAAAGTGTGTAGTCTCCTGGTGGAATATTTCCGTAGGTGATTTGCCCTATGGTTGTTGGCTGCGACCAAGCCATATCAAAACCCTCTAATAAATATTTGTAGCGTACCGATTGCGGATTTCGCTTGTTAACTCGGTTGAACTTAAAAGTAAGGTGATTTTTTTTAAAAGGAAATATAGGATTGTTAGGAACTTTGAAAAAACCAGTGGTACTCCGCGCAAATTCACGCGATTCATACTCACCATAAAAAAGCTCAACGGAAGTTAAGTGTAAATTTTTTGACTCCTTCGACAAATGCTGGTTGCTGTTGTATTTATAAACTCCGTCAACCAGTCCAAAGAATTTTTCGTCACCTAAATAATAAGCATTCTGATTTGTCTCAACTCCGGTTAGTCCATTTTCAAAACCATAGTGAAGATTCTCAACTAATTCAAGAGATTCATTCAGCAGTATTTTATTAATTCCCTGCTCGCTTCCTACCCAAATGTATCCTTCCTGATCTTCGGCAACGAAGTAAATCAGGTTTGATGGCAGGCCATCTTTTGTTGTAAATAATTTTTTTACGATACCTTTTACTGGATCAACAACAAGAACCCCCGCACCCGAAGATCCTATCAACAAAAGTGAATCCTGATAAACATTAATTGATAGCACGGGTGTGTGCGTTAACTCTGACACGAACAATTTTTGAAAATGACCACTTTGCATTTGGCTTAATCCAAACTCAGTACCGATGTAAAGAGACTTATTTTGATTAAAGTAATGAATAGCATGAACCAATTGACCTTGCAAACCTTGATCAGTTGAAAATGACTTGAATCCCTTGCCATCGAAATAATTTACCCCTGCTCCTGCTGTGCCGCACCAAACTCCACCTTGATCGTCAAAATCAATATTGACAATGTGCTGACTTGAAAGGCCGTCTTCCCGGTTGTAGAATTTAAATTGGTCGTTTACAGGATCGTATTTTCCCAGTCCACGGCCACTGGCAATCCAAAGTTCGCCAGACGGACTTATTTTAATATCGTTTATAGTATAACTTCTTCCTTCATCGTTATAATGTTTTATTTTCCCTTTGTCTATTCGCCAAAGTCCCTTCTCAGATGACCCAATCCAGATTGCGCCTGATGGATCTTTATTGATCGCCATAACAGAACTAAGTTTATCCAAAGCAAAACGATCAAAATCTTGTGTTGTATATTTATAAAGACCGCGCCCATTGGTGCCTATCCATGTATTTCCTCCTCGATCAAAATGAATTTGCGAAACCATCACATCATGTAATACTTCAATCCGCTCTTTTGAGCCCTTTTTTTCAAACGCCAGTGTGTTCTCGGTGAAGTCCCAAAAAAATTGATTGAGTGAATCGTAAGCTACCACATGCTGGTCGAAAGCGAAGGATTCCTTGTCAAAGGTTCCGGTTTCTGGATTTATAGAAAAATAACCATTATCTGATTCAATAATAAATCTCGATTGATAATGAAATGTACCGAGCACTCTTGCAAACGTTTTTTTGTGAGACATTATTTTGCGTGTGCCCATCGTATCCGAAACCAAAAAACTACTGTCACTCAAATAAAACACCAACTGCTCACTTCGAAGCTTGGTAGCGGAAAAAATATTTCTATTTGACAGAATCTGTTTTTCCCAATAATAAACCGAGTCGTTGTAAATCTTACCGATAAATCCTGCCTGACTTATAAAAAAAATTGAATCCTTTTGCTGAAAAATCCTCCGCAACCTTCTTTGGTTGGTTAAGTTGGACTGAAATACGGTAAATTTAACGCCATCAAATCGAGAGATTCCGTGAGGATGAACAATCCATAAATCTTGTTTAGAATCGATCATTAACGAGCTAACTAGGTTGCTCAATAGGCCATCGAGGGTGTTGTAGATTTTAAACTCTTTGCCATCAAATCGCGCAAGCCCACCACCATTTGTGCCTATCCATAAATATCCATTCGCATCTTCAACTATTGCATTAACCT
>JBBSBG010000246.1:0-4918 GCA_038251495.1 Cytophagales bacterium | reverse complement strand
TGACTTAAATCTCCAGAAGCTGTTAAGAAAGGTGGCTTGCGGTATTCATCTCCACAGTCGCCAGGAATGGAATCTAATTCTGCGCATGCAGCTTGTAAAAGTTTTTTACTTTCCTCTGAAAGAAAAAATGAAAGCAACGCTGCGTTCTCTTTTATGTGTTCACTCTTACCTAAGCGCGCTCCGATAATTACTCCGCCAACGGCAGGTTGCTCTAGCATGAAGCGACTCGCAACATTGGCCATTGAAGTTGAATGATTTTTTGCAACCTGAGCCAACACAGTAAGAAGTTTCTGAAATTTTGACCAGCCACCAGCGGCATCTATAAACCGTTTGTATTTCATTTGCGACCAGGTAAGTGATTGGTCTTGTTTCGGTTCAGGTTTACTCAACCATTTCTCGGTAAGCAAACCACCCGCTACTGTGCCAAAGGCTAACAGCCGAACATTGTGCTTTATGCACAAGTCAGTCATTGATTTGGAAGCCCGCTGATCGATTAATGAATAACAAACCTGATTGCTTACCACTTCAATTCCACTGTGTAACACTATGCGGAGATGGGCTGTATCAAAATTGGTAAGTCCTAAGCATTGAATGAGTCCTTCGGATTTTAATTCTTGCAGCCAATATAGGCAGTCGAGCCAGTTTGGATCGGCATAGTTCCAGGCATGAAACTGCATCAAATCGATTCGTTCGCTTTGCAATCTTGTTAATGATTTTTGAACAGCCTCGCGCACGTGTTCTTTTTTAACCTTGCCGGGAGTGGGCACCCACTTAGTAAGCAGTTGCGATTTTCCGTGCGAATATTTTTTATGAAAGACTCCGGCAATATCTTCTGCTGAGCCATAGTGATCGGCCATATCGAATGTAGTTAAGCCTGCTTCGAAATATTGATTCATGGCCTGTGCACCTTCAGCGGGATTAACTTTATCTCCATTGCGTTCGAGGTCGGCAATTTGCCACATGCCAATAAGAACTTTTGAAATTTTTAAACCTGATGCTAACTCAGTAAGGTGATCATTCTTAGAACTCATGATTCGGGCGGTAATGTGTGGAAAAGTTTTTTTGTGTCAACACCTGATTTTTTCAAGCGCAACCAAAAGACGTAAAATAGAATAGAGGCAAATGTCATAACCAGCAGCCAAACCGGTGTTGAATGAAAATACCAGGCTGCAACTTCAGTAGATAAATCTTTCATTATATGAATGATCAGAAAACCCGCCAGCCATAGCATTCCTGCTAAAGCCAAAATCTGTTGTAACCTTCGAGATTTAAATATTTTAATTTCATCGGCCAGGGTAGGATTTGTTTTCGGCAGCATCAACACCGACAAACACATCAGTAAAAAATTAACAAGCATGGAGGTGACCATAATATCAATTCCTAAAAAAAAGTCTCCGGCAAAATGACTTCCTAAAATTCCAACCGTTGCCATTACACCACTTAATACAATAGCAATATGGGGTGTTTGGTATTTGGTGTGTATTGCTGAAATCCGTTTCGGAAAAATTCCATCTTCCGCCCACGAAAACATAAGTCGTGATACCGATAAAATCATGGCGGGTAAATCATTCATCAGCGCAAGCGCAGCGCCAAGTACGATGGGTACAGCCCAACCGGATGGCAACACATAGCTCAACAAACCAGGTGCGGTCACATCTTTAAGTAATGACTGTTGCGCAACAAAACTCCAGGGCACTGTGTGGTATACCGCCAAAGTAAATAGAATGTAAAATGAACTTACTACTACTATGGCAATACCAATGGCGCGTGGCAGCGTGTGCGAAGGGTTCTTAGCTTCACCGCCTGCTTGTGCGATGGAATCAAAGCCAATAAAACTTGAAAACAAAAGCGCAGAACCAGCGAGGAATGTACGCCAGTTAAACTCGACAATTGTACTTGGTAAAGAAATCCCGTCTTTCGCCATCACTGCTTCAGCAAAATCCTGATGGTTAAACATCAGTCCAGCTACTATAACAATGGCACCTAATCCAAACATGATGAACATAAGCGGCACAACCGTGCGTTCATAAAGTTTTATCCCGCGGATATTGATCAGCACAAACGCCCATAAAAAGAATAGTGACAACGCAACACGCACAGTACCTTGATCAAGTATTATAGCAACTTCTGTCCATTGCAGCGCACTAGCTACATCTCGTAAAAAAGGAACAATAACATACGATACAACTCCGATGGCAATCGAAAGTCCAAACCATTGCGAGAAGCTGGCAATGAAACCCAGGTAGGGGCTAATTGCGCGACTTGCATAAATATAGCTTCCGCCCGCTCGTGGCATGGCCGAGGCTAGAATTATGTAAGCAAATGCCGCGAGTGTTGCGGGTATGGCTGCAAATAAAAATGCAGGGAGAACATAGGGGCCAATGCCCGACACATTTCGTTGTATCATAAAAGGTACAACGTAAATGGATGCGCCAATCATGGAGCAAATGCCGGTGGCGGCCAAGCCCATTAGACCAAGTTGGCGAGGAAGAACAGAGTTTTTAGAATTTGTCAAGCATCAAAAAGCGAAAAATAGAGGATTTGTAATGCAAACACAATCCGCCTGTAAAAGTGAAGACTGACGAATCTTTAACATTAAGATAGTTAAGAGATTAAGATCATTAAGAAGATAAGCACTTGATTCCTTAATCATTCTATGGCCAAAAAATATCACCGGTTAAAATTTATAGCCTTTGCGCAATACCACTTACTTATATGGTCTTAAACCAGCTTCAACTCTGAAACTACATACTGACCAAGGTAGTCATCTATCTCTTTAAAGAAAGGTTCATTCGTTAAATGTGTAACCGCTTTAGCAAGTAATTGCTGCACAACAGCGTTATACTTATCAAGGTCAGCGTTAGATTTTTTCAAATCCAACAGTCGATCTTTAACGGTTTCTACCAATTGCTTATTTGCTTTTACATTAAACTTATAATCCAGGTAGGTGGGCAAATCGGTTAACAACCGGTTAATAATTCGCTCACGATGTTCTTTTAAAATTTCTTTCAATTGAATTAATAATACTTCTTCGTTCGTGTCGATCAATGACTTTGATCCTAGTAAGGCAGATTTAATCGTCTTCATTTTATCCAAGTAAAAGTTGGTCTATCTCTTTATAAAACTCCTGATTATTTAATTTGACCAAAGACTTTCGCTTGATTTGCTCCACAATGGAGGCATAGTTTGTGAGATCAAGATCTCGCTTTTGAAGGTCAATCAGTTTTGATTTGATTTGAGCTAACTCGTTATCGTTGGCTCGGGCATGGTATTTAAAGGCCAGGTAATAGGGGATGTCGTTTAGCAATTTGTCGATAAGCAGATCGCGGTGCTGATTCAAAATCTGCTTCACCTGAAATAGCCTAACTGCTTTATTTCGAGCTGTGATGAATTTCTGACCTACAAGAGTTGATTCGATTGTTTTCATAAGCATATCTGTTTGCATCGATAGACAAATCTGATAAATACTAATATTATTAGCAAGTATAATACTAATTATTTTAGTATTTGTATATGGACTCATTCTTTTCCCTGAAATGACTAAATCTTAGCTATTTTTCGGGTATGAAGACTATAGCAGCCATTCCGTTAACCGGAACCCGACAATCAATATTTGATTCGATTAGTCAGTATTTGAGTGATGAGAATTTTAAAATCGCTTCTCAGGATTTCAGCCGACCGTGGGGTGGCTTCTTTGTGTTGGATGAATCTCAAGCCGAAAAGTTTGCACAAAAGTATTTTCCCGAAGTAGAGTTTAGTTCGCTGAAGATAAGCATCAAGCTGAGTCCTAAGATTCTGGTGGTTGAACCAACAAAAAGATTGTCGTGGCAATATCATTTCAGGCGTGCGGAAATTTGGAAATTGATTGCCGGTACTTCAGGTGTTGCCATCAGTGAAACTGATGAACAAGGTGAAGTGCAACAGATGAAAATGGGAGAGATCATCCGCTTAAAGCAATGGCAACGCCACCGGTTGGCAGGACTTGATGGTTGGGGAGTTGTTGCCGAAATCTGGCAACATACCGATGCAAGTAATCCTTCTGATGAAGATGATATTGTAAGATTACAAGATGACTTTGGACGGTAAGCCATGATGAGGCTTATAACTTGATTGTTTGCTACTTTTAGTTATGCTATTTTTATATCAATGCATACGTTATTTATTAAACTATGAGATTACAAGTAATACAGGATGGTGATGGAAAAAATACTGGCGTGTTTATTCCTATGGAAGACTGAACCTTGATTAAAGACCAATATCCCGATGTTGAAAATACCGCACTAGATTTAGAGCAATGGGAAAAAGATTTAATTGATGCAAGACTTAATGCTATTGCTGAAAATCCCGAACGATTAAAGCCCGGTAAAAATCTTATAGAAGAGCTAGCACGTAAGATTTAATGGCTTATCAACTGCGGTATTTTGATGAAGTTGAAGCTGATATACACGATATTAAAATTTGGTACAAGGAACAAAAGGAAGGATTAGAAATGGAGTTTGCCACTGCCATTGAGAATTGAGAAGGCCATTAATCACATTTTAGAGATACCCGAAGCCTACGCTTTACGATATAAAAAGATACGCATCGCTCACCCAAAGAAATTTCCTTATAATATTCATTTTTATATTGATGAGCCAAATAGCAGCGTAGTAGTAACCGCTATAGTGCACGGAAAGAGACATTCCAAAATCGCTAAAAAGAGAATCTGATAAAGCGGTGGGTTATTTGCTAATGATTGATGTAGTAAAATAAGAGTGTTTAAGATTGTTGGTCATCGACCAACAATAACTGATGGTGTTCAGGGTGATGACTTTAGACCCTACCTGCGCGCATTAAAGAAGATCGATTATCATGGCTTAATCGTGATTGAATGCCGTTGGGAGAATCTAAAAACTCAAGGTGCTGATGCTTATAGGAG
>JBBSBG010000245.1:0-4930 GCA_038251495.1 Cytophagales bacterium | reverse complement strand
CTCACTATTTATGTTTTTTAACAATTCACTTACCGACATTTTTTCAAGATGCCGATATTGAGAGGGCTGCTCAGTAATCATTTCAAATTTAGAATCCATGGAAAGTCATTTTTAAAACACATAGGAACATAGAGCACATAGGGTCTTTTTCTTAATTAAATGAATTTAGATAAGCAAAATTAAAAGATTAAGATTCTAAACATAAAATTTAACCACAGAGCTCACAGAGAAAAAACAAGATCATGAAAGAATAGAAATTTATGTACTTTTTGAAATCTTCGTGCCCTCTGTGGTAAAAAAATCTCGTCTTTCAATTCTTAATGGTAAAATTTTAACCAGGGAATGAAATTTTTCCCATTGATACTGTGGGTACTTTTGAATTAAATCCAAAATCAATTTTTCCTCCAGCCACTGTTTCATTGGCTAGCGTAGCAAACAACAACGCCTCTTTTGCATCGCCCGAAACTCCCAACTCAATCATTTTATGAAACGAAACATGTGGCAATAATTCTTTTAGCCATTTTACCAGTAATGGATTGTGCGCCCCGCCCCCACTCATAAATAACTTAAATGATTTTTTATTTTCAATCACGTTGAGAATTGCTTCAGCCATCGTCTCTGCGCTAAATCGAGTGAGTGTCGCCAATAAATCCTCCAACGAAATTGATTTTGTTTTACTTTGCTGTTGTGCCTTTTCAACATAGTCAAGATTAAACAACTCGGGGCCAATAGTTTTTGGAAAAGGTTTCTTAAAAAACAGATTTGCCTTCAGTGCTTTAAGTAGTGAAGGATTATAGGTGCCCTTTTTTGCTAGCCCGGCATCTTTATCGAAAAAAGTATTGGGCAAATGTTTTCGGATAACCTGATCGATGAGTGTATTGGCCGGACCAGTATCCGTTACAAAAACTTCGGATGCTTTTGCAGATGTCGGAAGCAATGTAAAGTTTCCAATACCACCTGCATTTAACATGATGCGATCTTCCCCTTTCTTTGAAAATAATAAATAGTCGCCATACACTGCGAGCGGTGCGCCTTCGCCACCTTTGGCGATATGCTTTTGTCTAAAATCACTGACGGTAATTATTCCGGCTTCAACTGCCAGATGATCACCATCTCCTATCTGCAACGTTGAGTTTACTTTTGAATGTGGAAATAAAAAACGAGGCGCATGAAATACAGTTTGCCCATGCGAGGCAATCAAGTCTATTTGTGAGGGTCTCAATTTCCAAGCCTCCAATGATTTTGATACCAACTTTCCATGCAATGTTCCGATCTCCGCATTCAATTCACATAAGAGTTGAAAATCGATGGCTTCTTTAGCGAATACACGAAGGATTTTAGCCTTTAGCGAATTTGGATAAACCCAGGTTTTGAATTTGAGCATATCCACTTTGGTTGACCTACCACTCTCCGAAATCCGGCAAAGTACAATATCCAAACCGTCCAGCGATGTGCCCGACATTAGCCCTATGATTAGCCGTGACTTTTTTGCTGCAATTTTGGTGAGTTGGGAAATATTGGCGTTCATAAAAGAAAATTAGATAGCGGAAAGTTCATCGTATCTTTCCATGAAATTTAAGCACCCCAAAAGTATTCAAATTATAGCGATGAAAGACAATTCTTTTCGAACTGAAATCAATTCTATTCCCAGTCACCCGATTGAGTTGAAAGATCGGATTTTAACAACAGGTTCGTGCTTTGCCCAACAGTTTGGAGATTGGTTGCAGGGTAACAAGTTTAACGTAATCTCAAACCCATTTGGAACAACCTACAATCCAATTTCTATCCATAAAAATCTGTTAGATACCCTTACAAGCAAATTGAATGAATCATTATTTGTAGAGCAAGATAGTATTTGGAAACACTACGATTATCATTCTCAATGGTGGGCTTCTGAAATGAAAAACCTGATTGATCAAATTCATAAACAGCAATCAGAGGTGAGTCAATTACTGAAAAAAAGTAATGTAGTAATTATTACCTATGGCACAGCTTGGGTTTATGTTCATAAGGCAGAAAAAAAGATTGTCTCCAATTGTCATAAAGCATCGGCAACCCTATTTGAAAAAAGAATTCTTACTGTTGATGAGATTGTGGACTCTTTTAGCGATCTCCACGAAGAACTCAAAAAAGTAAACTCAGATCTTCGTTTTATTTTAACCGTAAGTCCGGTACGTCATATTAAAGATACCCTTCAATTAAATAATGTTAGCAAAGCTGCTTTGCGTTTGGCGTGTGATAGCATCGTAAATAAATATAATAAGGTTGATTATTTTCCTTCATATGAAATTATGATGGATGATCTTCGGGATTATCGTTTCTATGAACGTGATATGATTCATCCGACAGTTGAGGCTTTTGATTACATCAGTCAAAAGTTTAGCGACCAGTACTTTCCTGCGGACGTAGTTTCGTTTGTCGAGAAATGGAAAAACTTAAAACAAGCATTGCAGCATAAGCCTTTTCATCCAGGCTCATCGCAGCATCAACTTTTTCTCAAAGAATTATTAACTAAACTTAAATCAATCAAGGAAGTTTCTCTGGATGAAGAAATAAACTTGGTGCAATCTCAACTAACCAATGCCTAACCGTTTAGCCAAGTCAACTTCACCATACTTACTTCAACACGCAAATAATCCTGTCGATTGGTTTGAATGGGGAACCGAAGCCCTTCAAAAAGCTAAAGCCGAAGACAAGCCTATTCTGGTTAGTATTGGATATTCATCGTGTCACTGGTGCCATGTAATGGAGCATGAATCGTTTGAGAACACCCAGATAGCTGGGCTAATGAATGAGCATTTTGTTTGTATTAAAGTAGATCGTGAAGAGCGGCCTGATATCGATCAGGTGTATATGGAAGCTGTGCAAGCCATGCAACAACGCGGTGGCTGGCCGTTGAATGTTTTCTTAACTCCCGATCAGGTTCCATTTTATGGCGGCACGTATTTTCCAGCGCAACAGTGGGGTCAGCTTCTTCAGCAAATTCAAAAAACATTTGAAGTAAACCGGAAAGAGATCAATCAATCAGCCGAAGATTTAAAAACTCATTTACAGACCAGCGACTTACAACGATTTGCCAAAAATTCTGAAGCTGCCTTCAAATCAGAAAGTCTCGATTCGATGTTTCAGATTTTGGAATCGCGGTTTGACAAAACCTGGGGTGGCATTGAAAAGGCGCCCAAGTTTGTGATGCCTTCCATCTGGTTATTTCTTTTGCGATATCACGCGGCTGCGAAAAATGAAACCGCGTTGCACATGGTTACTCATACACTAAAGCAAATGGCTTATGGAGGAATTTATGATCAACTGGGTGGTGGCTTCTCGCGCTACTCGGTGGATGCCGAATGGTTTGCTCCACACTTTGAAAAAATGTTGTATGACAATGGGCAACTCCTATCGCTTTATGCGGAAGCATACTCGACCACAAAAGATGAGGTGTTTAAAAATGTTATCTACGAAACCGTCAATTGGCTTGAACGTGAAATGATGCATTCGGAAGGTGGATTTTATTCAGCTCTTGATGCCGATAGTGAAGGTATAGAAGGAAAATTCTATACCTGGACAAGCGCAGAGATTAATACAATCCTTGGCAAATCAGCTCCCGATTTCAATACATACTATCAGACAACTGAAGAAGGGAACTGGGAACATGGAAGAAACATTTTGCGAAGAGACCCAAACACAAAAGATGAAAATATTTCGGAAGAGTTAAGAAAACAAAAGCAAAAACTACTTTCAGAGCGAGGCAAAAGAATTCGACCTGGATTAGATGATAAAATTCTTACGGGGTGGAATGCCATGACTATTCATGGATTGATTGATGCGTATAAGGCCTTAAAAGATTCTGAGTTATTAACTCTCGCACTAAATGCTATGTCATTTATTGAAAGTAAGATAATCGCTAATGGCAAAGTACATAGAGCTTATAAAAACAAACATTCAAACACCGAAGGGTTTTTAGAAGATTATGCCTTTCTCATTCAAGCCTACACGTCACTTTATGAAGTAACGTTTAATGAAACCTACTTGAAGCAAGCGAGCAGATGGCTTGAGTACGTTCAAGAACATTTTTATGATGCCAGTGAAGGGTATTTTTATTTTGCATCTAATTCCGCAGAGTCACTCATTGCCCGAAAGAAAGAAATCTTTGACAATGTAATCCCGAGTTCAAACGCAGTGATGGCGCGAAATCTATTTAGGTTGGGTTTAATTTTAGATCGTGAAGACTGGAAGCAGCAAGCCACCGAAATGGTTTCTAAACTTTCATCGCTCATTGCTGGCGAACCAAGCTACCTATGTCATTGGGGAGTATTACTTTCAGAAATGATTAACCAACCTACAGAAATTGTAATCTCGGGTGCTGAAGCTCAAAAATTTAGAATGGAATTACATGCGCATTATCTTCCGTATTCAATAATGGTAGGAAGTACGACAAGCAGTAATCTGCCATTACTTCAAGGTAGAGAACCAAAACCTGGTGAAACGCTTATATATATCTGTAGAAATAAAATCTGTCAATTGCCAGTGCCAAAGGTTTTCGAAGCACTTGAACAAATTAGAAGTTTATAATATTTTTGATTTATGGCATCTCTAAAAACTCCGCGTACCCTTCTCTCCCGATAGCTATCGGGATGGAGAAGGGGGCAGGGGTTGAGGTAATGAAAGCAAGGGTTTTTAGAGATGCCCTTTATCTAAAGTGATGCTTAACTTTTTGATTGCCGGCAAAATTCTAAAAAGCTAAAACTGTGAAACGTATTTACCTGATTGCTTCAATACTTACGATTATAAGTTGCACTTCCAAAGAAACACCCCCACCCGCTCCGCTCCTTCCGCTACCAACTGAAAGTCAACTTGCATGGCACGAAATGGAAATGAATGCCTTTGTACATTTTACTACCAACACCTTTACAGGAAAGGAATGGGGCTATGG
>JBBSBG010000244.1:0-4935 GCA_038251495.1 Cytophagales bacterium | reverse complement strand
TAAAATTGTTTTGCTGAATCGATGGCCGGATTGACAAAATGTATTTTGGTAGAATCAGCTAATATGAACTCGCTTCCCCCATGAAAAAAAGAATCACTTACGGTAATGCCTAACGTATCGGCTAAGCGACCATAAAAGTTATTGGCTGAGATAAATGCATAACCTCCATTTTCAATATGTTTCAATAATACTTCTGTGTCTAGTTTGTCTGGTGAAAATGTGCTACTTAGAATAAAAATATTTTCATTTGCCGTTAGGGTGTCTTTTAATTCGTAAAGTGGTTGATAAGAACTAGTAATTGAATGATTGATTAGGGTTGGGAATAATTGGCTAAAGGCATAAGCACCATATGGATTTTTATCCTCATGATGAAAGGTAATCGTCCAATCATATTGTTTGGATTTGGATAGCATAAGCACGAGTAACAGCGCGCCTAAGATGCCGAGATACGTTATGTATTTCCAATCCTTCTTCATGATACTTTATCTTTCCAGAAGGAAAATATTTGTTTCACTTTTTGAAATTGGTTTTCGTTAATGGAAAAATTTCCATACCACGCATAATCAAAATAGAAACTCAATTCGTTTAGTCCAGTTTTGAGGTCGCCTTTTTGAAGTTCTTCCACATAATCGTGATTGGTTTTGCCGGGCTTAAAGTCAATCAGCTGCTTATCGGATAGAATTTTTAATGCATACAGAAAAACCAATCGGGTGGCCAGACGATATGCTTTTCTTTCTGTAGCTTCACTGATCAGCGTATCAAAATCCATTTCGTGAATGTTTTCATGAAATACCTGGTATGATTGTTTGCCTTGATCGGAACTTGAATAAAAAACCCGGAAAGCATTTACTTTTAGTAAAAGCATAATCACAGCAATGATTGCGCCCGCAGCTAACAGATACATAATGAAAATACCCAGATCAGTTGTAGTAGCTTTAAAAATGATATTTGATAGCAGCCAGTTTATCCAGCGTTTAAATCGATCCCATAATGACTCCGCAACGGTAGGTGGTTGCGTATAAATCAAATCCGGATCGGCTTTTAATTTGTTTACATCGGCTTCTGAAAATTTTCGCAGCTCAATATGAGTAGTATCGATAGCTCCTGCAAACTCTTTTTTATCTTCATAATCAGAAACGAGACTGTCTGTTTTGATGTTAACAAAGGTAGAATCGATAGTGATTGGGGTTATGCCTTGTGCATATCCACCAAGTGAAATTAGAAGAAAGAGAACGGAAAGATATTTTGACAAGGAGTATTTAGTTATATCAGTAATTTTCTTCTGGTCGGTTTGTTTCGGGTGTTTGCTCACCTAAAGTTTCAATCTCACTCATCAAGCCGCGCGCCTCTTTTAGTTCTACCAGGTTAAAGTATTGAAACGCAATGCCAACATTTGGAAGCGAGTACAAAATCATTTGTGCCATGTAATAAAGTGTGAAGCACACAGCCGTAATGATTGTCATGGTTGAGGTCATTTCAAAGGGATTGCCTGTGGTTGCTGTATGCAATGAAGCAGAGAACACTATAACATAGTACGGCATTAGGAATATGTAGGAAGAAATTCCAGTAATCATCTGTAAAATGAAAATTAGTCCAAATGTGCTCCACCATTTTCCATTGTTTACCAGGCGATAAGATCTTACAATGGAGTCGAAGAAGTTTTTCTTTTCATGAGCTTGAACAAAAAAAGTAAGCGAAATACTTACTGCCAAAAACATAACGCCAACAATTAAAAACATAACTCCAAAGAAAATTAAGAAAGGAGAAATAGCGCCTAAGATTGCAATGGGAACGATTAAGACAATAATTACTAAAATGTAGCCGACAACGAAGATGAATACAGTGCCGGCATATTCCCAAAAAAGCATGCGTACCCGATCCCAAACTTCCTGAACCTCAATCTTATTAGTTTGCTTCTCGATATAAATATTGAGGTATGTGTTAATTGTGGCTAAGGTTACTACAAAACTAATATAGAAAAATATGAACATAGCAAATACCTGCAACCAAAAACTGATGGAGAGAAAATAGTTTCCAAGTGCCTCCGGATTGCCAGCTTGCGATTGCAAGGAAGTTGTTAGGGTAAAGAACTCACCCATGAAAGAACCAATCAGCAAGCTGGCAACTAGCACAGATGGTCCTGAGATATATAAAATAGACTTACCCAATGCCTTGAAATTCTGACGCAGAAATTCAAAGGTTGTGTTCAACTTTCTGCTAAAGTCGCGGGTTTGCTGAAATTCAATTGCTTTAAATTCTTCCATTTCTTTTTAGTTGACGTGGATACAAAATAAAATAATAGATCATTAAGAAGGTTGACAGACCAATGATAGCGACTTTCAAACTCCAATGCATAAAGGCGTAGCGGGTAATGAACGATTCAATAAAACCAGCCAAAATGAAAAAGGGCACTAAGCCAATTACAATTTTCAATCCCTTCATGGCGCCTATTTTGAATGAGGCAAATCTGGAGTAGGTGCCTGGAAATAAAATGCTGTTGCCCATTACAAAACCTGCTGCAGCGGCAATCACGATAGATGTTAACTCTATGGTGCCGTGTAACATAATTACAGGCAAGCCTTGGGCAAGCTGACTTTCGTTGTAAAAAAACATCATGAAAGCGCCAACCATAATTGCGTTGTAAAACAAGAAAAGACCAGTGCCCAAAGAAAAGAAAACTCCAAAAACAAATATTTTTAGCGAAACCAGAATGTTATTCAAGGTGATTTGAAAGAACATATCCATTTCGTCAATGGATGCATACACGTTAGTAGGATTTCCGTTTTTAATATTTTCAAGGGTCATGTTTACATAGCCATCACCGAGTATTAATCGAACGAACGTATCGTCATAGGCGGATGATAACGCGCCTATTATTCCCGCTACAATGAAAATTAGAAAAGCATAACCCATTTGCTTTCGGGCGGCATAAACCGCTGCGGGCACTTCTTCTTTCCAGAAGAGGATGAAACGGTTTTTGTCTTCTTTTTTATTTTTATAAATCTCACCATGAATTTTGCTCGCCAACGAATTCAGGTATTGGGTGGTGCGACTGGTTGGGTATTGTGTTCGTGAAAAGGATAGATCGTCAGTAATCTGAATAAATAATTCAGCAAGCTTATCGGGCGAAGCTGTCCGTTGGTTTTTGACTTCACGCTCAAACTCCTCCCAGCGGGCTTTATTACGTTTTACAAAAAAGGACTCTCTCATAAGTAAAGAAGTTCGGAAGATAGAGATTGGACTTTATTCTTCCATAGAACAATCAGAGTTTTTTACGCGAAAAAGAGCAGAAATTCTATTTTATGAAAAGGGTTAATCCTAAGTTAATTAGATTGTCAGGTGTAGAAATTTTGTCAATTGTACAATTGTCAATTGTTAATTTCTTTAGCCACCTGCTCAACTTTATTCCACACACGCCATAGATTTTTATAGCATATTTTAGCAATGTCTTCTTCCGTATAGCCGCGTTTCAAAAGGGTGTAAATCAGGTTAGGATATTTTGAGACATCTTCCAATCCGGTCGGCAGCTCACCATCCACGCCATCGAAGTCGGACCCAATGCCCACATGATCAACTCCTGCAAGTTTCACTACATTATCAATATGGTTAGCAACCATTTCTACATCAGAATTAAGCGAAGGGTTTTCTTTACCAAACTGTTCAATAATTGGCTTGGCCGCTAAGTCGGCATATTCAAGTCCCTTGCCATCAAGCAGCGCGCGAAGTCGCTTCCTGTTTTTTGCATTTTGATTCACCACAGTAGAATCTAAAAAGGCGTTATAGAAATTGATCATCATCACGCCATCATTTTTTCCGAGGGCTTTGATCATATCGTCAGTCATATCTCTTCGCACGGTGGGGGCAAAAGCCCGGCACGATGAGTGTGAAGCGATGCATGGAGCTTTGGTGAGTTTCATTACCTGATAAAACGTACTGTCATCTACATGCGAAATGTCCACCATCATACCAATCTTATTCATTTCGGCAACTACTTGTCTTCCGAAAGGGCTTAATCCATTCCAGGTGCGTGTGGTGTCGCCCGATGAATCACATATCTGATTGTCTTTGCTATGAGTTAAAGTAATGTAGCGAATGCCCCGATTGTAAAAATATTTAAGGTTAGCCAAGTCGGTGCCAATAGGCGCACCATTTTCCATTCCCATGGGTAGTGAAATTTTTCCAGCTTTAAAATTTGCTTCTACTTCGGCTGGTGAATTGGCTAACGCAAACTTATCCGGAATTTGTTCCGATATAGCGACCACCATGTTTATCAATGAGTCGGCTAATGTTTTTCCATAATCTGGAGGCAACTGATTGATTGATGGAATATAAATAGACATGAAGGGAGCATCTAACCCGCCTTTCTTAGCCCGCTCGTAATCAAAGTCGCCTTCCGTGGTCGATACCGGAATACTCATGTATTTGCGCTCAATGCGGAAATTTTTTAATCGCAATCGATAGGGTAAATCTACATGCCCATCGGCAATTATATATTTATGGGCAAGCTCATCCGCGAAAGCGTGCAATTGATCATCATTCATGGTATCAACCGACTTTTTATCCGAGCAAGAAATAGTCAAGATTGAACAAACGAACAGGAGGGCAATTTTTATTCTCATAGCAAAATGTGGTTTGAGTTTCTGATTGTTTATTTCTTTTTAACACTCCCGATAACTATCGGGAGGCTCATAGAAGACATAGTGAGATTTTTATTCTATGTGAGCTTTGTTCCTATGTGTTTAACGGAATTCTCCGATTTTAGAAGTATTTCAAATTTGTTGTTTTCCTATTGAACTGGAAAGTTACGCATTAAACAGAATCATTTACTTTTGCTTTTTAAGCACTTTTTAAAAAGCAAGGCCGAATGCAGACCATTCAAGTACGCACTACACAAAATGTATTTATTCATTATCCGATTGCCAGCGTGGGCGATCG
>JBBSBG010000243.1:0-4962 GCA_038251495.1 Cytophagales bacterium | reverse complement strand
CAAAGAAACATTGATCGCTTCCGGCATTTTACTTACCATATTTTCAAATGTGCCATCTAACTTACCCAAACTATAACCGCTGCCAGCATCCCGACCAGAGTAGAAGCCAATATCGTTTGATGTTATTTTTGCTGTCTGTGCTAGTTGAGTCAATGAGTATCGTGAATCATCTTCTCCAATTATAACAATTGAGTAATAAGAGGAAGCAATCAAAAGTGTGGCGGCAAAGGGTATAAGTAAAATCTTAAATATTAGTGACCTAATCCGGGCGAGAGAATTTGCGAAAACCCATAGAATAACTGCAGGGATATAACACAACAGAATATACTTTTTCACTGAGAATAATACCCAAACACTTACACAAAGTATTAGTAAGGCCGGGAGTGAAATTCGCTTTTTAAAAAATATTGAACCAATTGAATAGGTTAGAAATCCGATAGCGGAAAAAGTCAAAGTGTCTTTCATAAGTCCGGAGCCCCAAAATATTACAGACGGAATAAATAATGCAGCAACTGCCTGCCACACATGCATTTCAGGTGATCTATTGTAAAATGCCAAAAAAAGAGCCCAACCTCCGGCAAACGAAATAATAGAAAATAGAATTGCGGTTGCCGAATAAGATGAAAAAGTAATTAAGTCAAACATTGCTGAAACTTGAACTACAAAGAAAGAAGCGGGGTCTTGAAAGAAAATAATCCTTGAGGCATACTGATAGATGCCCGGCAAATAATTTCCGTTTGAAAATATCAACGTTAAACCCTTTAAAGGAGAATCCATAAATGCCTCCCAAATCAGGCGACTCCCATAGGTGTGATAGTTGTAGGTATCGCCACCGTCATAATAATATTGATATAAAAACCCGAGGATCAACGCAGCAGCAATTTTCAATGCTAGTGCAGGAAAAAAATATTTTCTGGTAATAGAATCTGTAAAATGAGGCCTTGCACGATAAGCAATAACACAAATAATCAAGAGCAACACCGGTGTAACAATCAAGTCGCGTAATTCCACCTTAAAAAATATTTTTCATGCAATAAAGGTAAGAATAGAAATCAATCCCCCTTTTCTAAATTCTTCAGTCGCTTCTTGGCATCCTTATACGCCTCGTCTTTACGACCAGCTTTCTTTTTCACTTCCGTGAAATATTTCTTCGCCTCCGCCTTGTTGCCTTGCTTTTCATTTATCTCGCCAAGGGCAATTAATGAAAAAAGATAATAGCCTGATTCAGTTGCTCCAATTTCTTCCGCGTAAGTAACTGCTAATGAATAATATTTTTTTGCGTCATCAAGCTTACGCTGATTTTCATACAGCTGCCCTAAAAAGAAAGCGGCATAGCGGCCACTCGTTGCTTCATACCCAATCTGAGAACTATCAATGCGCGCCAAAATCTTTTTCGACTGAATCTCCAATTCAGGGAAGGAACCACGCGAATAAAGCACCCGCGCATAGTACCGATGAAAATAAGGATTGTCGGGGTAGGTTTGATATAGGTATTCGGCAATCTGAAAGGCTCCTACTTGATCATTCTCATAACTATTCAAGATACGCATAAGCCAAACCATGGCTTCTGTACGTGTATAGAAAGCGTTGTATGACACTTCTTTCAGTTGTTTCAGCCCCAGTTGCTTATCCCCTTTTCTGAAAAACCACATGAGCGGTTTTAACGATTTGTAGTTTTCAGGGACCCACACTGAGAAATAGTTGTAAAGGGCATCGCCAAAGAGAAGCTCAGGACTGAGGTAATCCATCTCGCGGCACACTTCCATGTAGTTCAAAGCCGATTTACCTTCCACTGCGGCCTTACCCCAGTTTTTGCGTTCCTCATCAGAATACAATCTGCCTTTAAAGCCATGAGCAGCAGCCAGAAAAAATGCTGCTTCAATTTTATACTCAGGTGTTTTCTTATATAAATTTTCAGCAACCATAATTGTGCTATCCATATAAGCCATAAAACGATCGTCATACTTCGTATCGCGGGTGTTTGGCATAATCTTCCACCACTCGCTCAATCCCAACAGGAAATATGGGAGTGGATGCCATTTGTATTTCTGCTTTAACCAACGAAACTGTTGCTCAGCCTTGGCAAACTTAAAATTGTATAAATCATTGAGTGCATCGCTGATCTCAATCTGCATGGCAACATCATTGATGAGTACAATGGAAGTATCTTTTTTTATCTGGGCGTATGAATGGCTAAGCCCAACGCCCAATAAAATTAAAATCAGAACTGGAAAGGATTTCATCAAAAAGAATCGCACACACATTTACTTTCCCAAATAAACAAAAAACTTACCTTCGCGTTTCACCCTAAAAAAGAATATGGCCAAGGAAATAGAGAGTTCCCTCTTTTCGACTAACAAAACATTAACGTTTATCATTCTTTGTCTCCTTTCAATTTTACTTCTTTATATCAAAAAGTCATTTATTGAATACGAAACAGCCGCTTTTGAGTTTTTGCAAGATCGCCCTGAAGGTGCTGTTTTACGGATTATCAGCGCGTTACAGTTTTTTTCAATCCCGCTAATTTACCTCTGGAAATTTACAGTTATTGGTTTCGTAATCTGGGTTGGGTCTTTCACATTTGGATTTAGAATTACTTTCAGTCAATGCTGGAGTGTGGTGATGGCTGCCGAATTTATTTTCCTGATTCCAGAGTTTATAAAAATTGGCTGGTTCCTATTTATCGAAACCGATCCTACCCTGCCAGAGATCCGGGCTTTTTATCCCTTCTCCATGATGAACCTGGTGGATTATACGACCGTTCAAAAACAATATGCTTATCCTTTACGGGCACTTAGCATTTTCGAAATCTTTTATGTGTTAGTGCTTGTGAACGGGGTTCATTTTTATGCACGAAGAGATAAAAAAGCTGCCTGGTGGATTGTCTCAGCCTCTTACATCCTGATCTTTTTGTTGTGGCTGGTATTTTATATCATCGTTTATAAATAAACTTTAACCGCTAAACCACAGGGTTTTTTAACATTAAGATAGTTAAGAAATTAAGATCATTAAGAGGGTAATAGTTTAGAATTACCAGCAAAAATAATCAGTGAATTTGTGGCCATACGCCCCTAGTTTTTTAACATTAAAATAGTTGAGAAATTAAGATCATTAAGAGGGGGAATAGTTAAGAATTACCATCAAAAATAATCAGTGAATCTGTGGCTATACGCCCCTAGTTTTTTAACATTAAAATAGTTGAGAAATTAAGATCATTAAGAGGGGGAAATGGTTAACAATTACCATCAAAAATAATCAGTGAATCTGTGGCTATACGCCCCTAGTTTTTAAACATTAAGATAGTTAAGAAATTAAGATCATTAAGAGGGGGAATAGTTAAGGATTACCATCAAAAATAATCAGTGAATCTGTGGCCATACTCCACTTAATTCGACCTGACCCATTTTAACATATTTTCTCTATTTTCGCCCTCTAATTTGAACCAAAAGGCATGAATTTTCAAAAAGCGAATAACATCACCGGTTGGCTGGCATTTGGCGTTGCCCTTACCACCTATTGGCTCACCATGGAGGAAACCGCCAGTTATTGGGATTGTGGCGAATTCATAGCTGTTTCTTATAAACTGCAGGTACCTCATCCTCCCGGGGCACCTTTGTTTTTACTGATGGGTCGCATCTTCTCATTTCTTGCCTTTGGCGATGTTACCAAAGTAGCTTATTGGATAAATTTTATGAGTGTGTTGGCAAGTGCCTTCACAATTCTATTTCTGTTTTGGTCAATCACGCTTTTTGGTCGCAAAATGATGGGCATTCAAAAAGATGCTGACCTTACTGAAACCAACATTTGGGTGCTGATGGGTGCGGGATTAGTTGGTTCGTTAGCCTACACTTTTTCCGATTCGTTTTGGTTCTCAGCGGTAGAAGCTGAAGTATATGCGATGTCATCATTCTTTACTGCCTTTGTAGTGTGGGGAATTTTAAAGTGGGATGGTATAGAAGACGAAAGCAAAGCCAACCGTTGGCTGTTGTTGATGGCCTACATGGTGGGTCTTTCCATCGGCATTCACTTGCTTAACTTAGTTACTCTGCCTGCGTTAGGATTGATCTATTATTTCAAGAAATTTAAGCCAACTACCTGGGGTGTTATTGCTGCCCTGGGCATCAGTGGCGGGCTTGTTTTGTTCATCAACGATTTTATTGTCCCCGGCTTACCAACTATTGCTGGGCTTTTTGAAGTGTTTTTTGTTAACACGCTTGGGCTGTTCTTTGGATCAGGAGCATTGATCTTTTTCATCTTGCTGATTGCAGCCTTGATTTTTGGAATCTATTACACACAAACTCACAACAAGCCTGTTTTAAACACATTCATTTTAGCAACTACGTTTATTTTAATTGGCTATGCTTCTTACACCACTGTAATCATCCGTTCTAATTATGATACACTCATCAATGAAAATGCGCCTAAGGATGTGATGAGTTTTATTCGATACCTGAAGCGTGAACAATATGGTAGCCGTCCCTTACTTTTTGGTCCTTACTTTACAGCAAGACCTATTGATGTTGAATACGGAGCGCCTGTTTACACAAAAGGCAAGGACAAGTATGAAATTTCCGATCGCAAGTTTAGCTATGTGTATGAACCCGATCAGGAAACTATTTTACCACGGGCGTGGAATTCGGATCAGGCAGCAAACTACAGAAGCATTTTAGGCTTGCAAGAAGGTGAGAAGCCAACCTTTGGTCAAAACCTATACTTCATGTTCCAGCATCAGATTGGCACTATGTACATGCGCTACTTCATGTGGAATTTTGCTGGTCGCGAAAGTGATGAACAAGGTGCCGACTGGTTGAAACCAGGTGAGTGGTTTTCTAAAGTTCCTGCAGCCTTAGCCGAAAACCACGGACGGAATAATTTTTTTATGATCCCATTCTTGTTAGGATTAGTAGGCATGTTTTATCAGTTTGTAAAAGACACTAAAAACTTTTCTGTTATCGCACTCCT
>JBBSBG010000242.1:0-4980 GCA_038251495.1 Cytophagales bacterium | reverse complement strand
CAGGTGCATGCGCGTGTGGAGAATGAAATCCTGTTCCCTAAAGCCTTGGCACTTGAAAATGAGGTGAAGAAAAAATTCTTCGAGCGAACCAAACTCAATTGATTAAATAGCCAAATAACCTTATTCAGTTTTTGTTTCTATGAAAGTTATAAACTTTATAAGAGCGAGATGAGATTTGAACAATATCCACTTCAAGTAAAGTCAGTCACCCCATCTCTCCCGATAGCTATCGGGATGGAGAGGGGGAATGGTGGGTGAGGTCATGGGAAGAATTCTTGCTATTGATTACGGAACGAAGCGCACCGGACTTGCGGTAACAGATCCATTACGAATTATTGCAACCGCCTTGGAGACTGTTGAAACAGTTAGTCTGTTAGAGTTTTTTAAAAAATACTTCCAAAAAGAAACGGTGGATGAAGTGGTTATTGGCATGCCACGCCAACTAGATAATACCGATTCAGCGACAGCGCCCGCAGTTCGAAAATTCATAGAATCATTTGCTAAGACTTTTCCTGACAAGCCAATTCAAACTTTTGACGAACGTTTTACAAGCTCTATAGCCCACCGTGCCATGATTGATGGTGGGATGAAAAAGAAGGATCGGCAAACAAAAGGAAATGTAGACAAGATAAGTGCAACCCTCATTTTGCAAGATTATCTTCAAATGAAGGGTCTTTAGAGGCAAATTCGCAAGTATAATTCTTAAAATTTATTTTTTGTAGCCTACCTTTGTACATCAAAGTTGTTAGCTGATGATTTATCCGATAGTTGTTTATGGAGATGCTGTATTGCGAAAGCGCGCAGCAGAGATTAAGGAAGGCACTGATTTAACTGAATTAGTCAAGGACATGTATGAGACTATGCACGCAGCGCATGGCATTGGGCTTGCAGCTTCACAGATAGGAAAAGGTATTCGGCTGTTTGTTGTGGATGGAACTACCTTTGATGAAGATCCTACACTGGCCGATTTTAAAAAGATTTTTGTTAACCCTACTATCCTTGATGAGATGGGCGATGAATGGGATTTTGAAGAGGGTTGTTTGAGTATTCCTAATATTAGAGAAGATGTAGCGCGCCCGGAAAAAGTCAGAATTAAATATTTTGATGAAAACTGGAAGGCGCATGAGGAGGAGTTTGATGGAATGAAGGCGAGGATCATTCAGCATGAGTATGATCATCTGGAAGGTAAATTATTTATTGACTACCTGACGTCATTAAAAAAACGAATGATAAAAAGTAAGTTGGGTAACATTAGCAAGGGTATAGTAGATATTGACTATCGGATATTGGCTCCGTTGAAAAGATAATGTTGATTTTCTGTCTTTAGTAAAAGTTAAGAGAGGATATGCGGAATTTGACATACAAGATTTTATTAACTAAAGAACCTGAAGGAGCCTACACCGCAACTGTACCGGCATTGCCTGGATGCATCACTTACGGTGATAATATTGATCATGCGATTTCCATGGCCAAGGAGGCAATCGAAGTTTATATAGAGCATCTTGAGGAGAAGGGAAAATGCACACCGTTAGCTTAGATAATCAATAATGCTAATAGATTCTCGTCTTCCCGAAGTTGGTACTTCTATTTTCACAGTAATGTCTCGCATGGCTGCTGAAGAGGGAGCCATAAATCTCTCACAAGGATTTCCTGATTTTCCTGTTTCACAGGAATTGATTGAGCTCATCTACAAGAATATGAAAGCCGGGCACAATCAATATGCGCCCATGCCCGGAGCGCCAGCACTAAGAAAATCAATTGCTCAGGTAATTCTGAAAACATACCAACGTGAAATCGATTTTGAAACCGAGATAACCATAACGTCAGGAGGCACAGAGGCTCTCTTTTCGGCCATAGCAGCTTTTGTAAAACAAGGTGACGAAGTAATAGTATTCGACCCGGCCTATGATTCGTACGATCCATCTATTCGGTTAAATGGAGGTGTGCCGATTCATATCAAATTAAAACCCCCACACTTTGGTATTGATTGGGAAGAAGTGAAAAGTAAAATCACCACTCGCACTCGCATGATTATGATCAATACTCCACACAATCCTACGGGATCAATTTTTTCGGAGAATGATTTAAAAACGCTTGAGCAAATTGCAGTTGCCAATAACCTGATTGTGTTGAGTGATGAGGTGTATGAACGAATCATTTTCGATAATCAGCAACATCAAAGTGTGTTAAAATTTCCAAAGCTTGCCGCTCAAAGCGTGGCGGTGTTTTCATTTGGCAAAACGTTTCATGCTACGGGCTGGAAAGTTGGCTATGCGGTGGCACCTGAAAATCTTACTAAAGAAATCCGAAAGGCTCATCAATTTATTACGTTCAGTGTAAATACTCCTGTTCAATTGGCTTTGGCCGAATATCTCACCAATCCCAACAATTATTTGGAGTTAGGAAACTTCTTTCAGCGAAAGCGAAATTTATTTCTTGATCAAATTAAGGGTTCGTCCTTTCAACCATTGCCTTGCTTTGGCAGTTACTTCCAACTTTTGTCGTATGAGTCACTATCCGACAAAAATGAAATGGCTATGGCCGAATGGATGACCAAGGAGAAAAAGCTTGCGCCTATTCCAGTTTCAGCATTTTATAAAGATCAATCCGACCATAAACTGCTGCGATTTTGCTTTGCAAAGGGCGAGGAAACCTTGGAAAAAGCCGGAGAAATTCTTCGAAAACTTTAACTGGTTTTTATTCCCTGAAGGGTTCAAAATTTGAGCTCGTATCGCTTTCTTTGCATTCCCGTTCGGGAATCACTTATGCAGGACTTAAAAATTACCATTATTCAGGCCGACCTCCATTGGGAAGACATTGGCGCAAATTTGGCCATGTTTGAGGAGAAAATCTGGCAGATTGATGGATCCACGGATGTGATTGTGCTCCCTGAAATGTTTACTACAGGTTTTACTATGAACGCGCCTAAACTGGCGGAGGTCATGAATATGCGCACCTTCAAGTGGATGAAGCAAATGGCTGATCAAACCGGAGCGCTAATATTGGGTAGTTTTATCTCAAACGTTCACGATCGGTTCTATAATCGGTTGCTTTGGATGGAACCCGGGGGTAATTATAAGACATACGATAAGCGTCACTTGTTTCGCATGGCTGAGGAGCATCAGGTTTATTCACCCGGAGAGAGTTTGTTGATTGGGCATTGGAAAGGCTGGAGAATTTGTCCGTTGATTTGTTACGATTTGCGATTTCCTGTTTGGAGCCGCAATCGCTGGAATGCATCGCTTAAAAAACCTTCTTACGATGTGCTTGTGTATGTTGCTAACTGGCCTATGGTTCGTGGCAATGCTTGGGAAACTTTGCTTAAGGCTCGTGCTATTGAAAATTTAAGTTACACCGTTGGAGTAAATCGGGTTGGGTTAGATGGAAACGGTGTAGAATATAATGGCCACTCAGCGTTTATTGGGCCTAAAGGCGATTCTTTTTTTTCCGTTGAAGGTGTTGAGGCAATCAAAACATTGGAACTCAATGCGCACGCATTACAAGCTTATCGCGATAAGTTTCCTGCTTTTATGGATGCCGATGATTTTTCAATCGAGGCGGAAGAATATGAAGAACGTGATTCCTTCACAGCTTAGATTCAGTCACCCTCTCCTTCGCAGAGGGGTTGGGGTGAGGTCGCAAACTCTTTAATCAAAACTTTAATTTTCTCAGCATTAGATTCTTTTCTGAATCTACTTTGAAGATGCTTGAATAATTTTTCAACCTGCTCATGATCTCCCGAAAGGACTACGGTATGAATTTTTTGATTAGTTCTAAGCAAATTGTTTAACAGTTTAAGTGTTGAGCCAAAAGGTTCTGTGGGTTCAGCTTGAATAAAAATAAAGATAGAAGAAACCTGTTCACATAATTTGGAGATGATATCCACCACCGAACTATCAGATTGATTATCCATTTCGGCTCCTACTAAATCACTGGATAGTGATGAGGCGTATGCAAGCAATGGCTTTTGATAGCCTGAATCTTGCCATTTTCTAAGTTCAAGTTGAAGAAAGAGTTTCAATGTTTTTCAGGTTTTTTTGCACGCTAAGGCGCAAAGAACGCAAAAAAAATAAAGTATATTTTTCTTTGTGAAACTTCGTAGGCTTAGTGTCTTTGTGGTTTAATTTTTTAATCGTATTGAACCGCTAAGTCTCGAAGGCACAAAGCGGCACTAAGATTTTGTTCGTAATAATTTCAGATTTACTCTCACTCCTGTATCATAATGCTTTTAAATTTTGCTTTGTGAAACTCGCCTTTGCGTGCAACATTTTGCATTTTTGCCCATCAATCGAACAATATGTCTAAGAAAATCTCCCGCGCCCTCATCTCAGTTTTTTACAAAGACAATTTAGAACCAATCATTCATAAACTAGCTAAACAAGGCGTAGAGTTTGTCTCCACAGGCGGCACTCAGAATTTCATAGAAAAGCTAGGCTACAAAGTAATTCCGGTTGAAACGCTGACAGGGTATCCATCCATTTTTGGCGGTCGCGTGAAAACCTTGCATCCTGCAGTTTTTGGAGGAATTCTCTTTCGCAGAGATGATGCAAATGATTTGAAGCAAGCAGAAGAATTTAAGATTGCGCCCATTGATTTGGTAATCGTTGATCTATATCCATTCGAAGAAACAGTTGCCAAAGGTGGCAGCGAGGAAGATATTGTAGAGAAAATTGACATTGGCGGAATCTCACTAATCAGGGCTGCCGCTAAAAATTTTAAAGATGTATTGATTGTATCAGCACGCACCCAATATCAACAATTGTTGGATTTACTTGAGGCGAAGAATTGCACTACCGAGTTAGCAGATAGAAAATTATTTGCTGCACAGGCGTTTGATGTTACCTCGTATTACGACACGGCTATATTTCAATACTTTAATTTAGAACAGCAATTAC
The DNA here is from genome assembly GCA_038251495.1 of Cytophagales bacterium. Lineage (GTDB taxonomy): Bacteria > Bacteroidota > Bacteroidia > Cytophagales > Cyclobacteriaceae > ELB16-189. The sequence goes on along the minus strand of JBBSBG010000242.1, from coordinate 85 downwards.
CAAGTTTCAAAGCCAGTGTTCAGCAAGGCAAAGTTTTGCGCTATGGCGAAAATCCACATCAGCAAGGTGTATTTTACGGTGACCT
>JBBSBG010000241.1:0-5107 GCA_038251495.1 Cytophagales bacterium | reverse complement strand
CTTTGCCGAAGATGCTTTGGTAAGAATTAGCCCGAAAGAAATAAGTAAAAAAGGAAGTGTGCCAACAAACGGCAGCATCTTCTTTACCATCTTTCAAACCTTTATGACCAATGCTAAAGTGGTTAAGAAAATAGAAACATCCGAACCACTTTCTTTAGCAGCCGAGCCTATTGTTGAATTTGGAAATGAACAATACAATTTTGGACAATATCCTAAGGACTATTTTGATTTTATCATTATTGACGAGTGCCACCGAGGCGGAGCAAATGATGAAGGAAACTGGAGAGGAATTTTAGAATATTTTTCGCCAGCCGTTCAGTTGGGTTTAACAGCCACACCAAAACGCAAAGACAATGTGGATACTTACAAGTATTTTGGCGAACCTGTTTATGTCTATTCACTCAAAGAAGGTATCAATGATGGTTTTTTAACACCATTCAAAGTAAAACGCATCAAGACAACGCTTGACGATTATATCTACACAAGCGATGACCAAATAATAGAAGGAGAAATTGAAGAAGGTAAACAATATATAGAAGCCGACTTTAATAAAATAATTGAGATAAAAGCAAGAGAGGCAAAACGTGTTCAGATTTATATGGACGAGGCTAACCAAAAAGAAAAGGCAATTATTTTTTGTGCCACACAAGACCACGCTGCCGCTGTTCGCGATTTGGTAAACCAATACAAGAAAAGCACCGACCCAAATTATTGCGTTCGTGTTACTGCCAATGACGGAGAAATAGGCGAACAGTTTTTAAGAGAATTTCAAGACAACGAAAAAACAATACCAACCATTTTAACTACATCGCAAAAACTGTCAACTGGAGTTGATGCAAGAAATATCCGTAACATAGTTTTAATGCGACCAGTAAACTCAATGATAGAGTTTAAACAAATTGTAGGACGAGGAACACGCTTGTTTGATGGCAAAGACTTTTTTACCATCTATGATTTTGTAGATGCTTACCATCATTTTGCAGACCCTGAATGGGACGGAGAACCATTAGACCCCGAATCATCAGACCCCAAGCCGCCAATACCACCCAAAGAACCAAAAGAAGCTGACGATGAAGGTGGAGAAAAAGAAAAACGGAAAAGAATTAAAATAAAACTGAAAGATGGAAAAGAACGAGAAATTCAATCAATGATTTCAACTTCATTTTGGAGTGCAGACGGTAGACCGATTTCAGCAGAAGAATTTTTGAATAATTTGTTTGGCGAGTTGCCAAACCTTTTCAAAAGTGAAGATGAATTGCGGACACTTTGGAGCAATCCAATTACAAGACGAACACTGTTAGAAAAACTGGACGAAGCAGGTTTTGGAAAAGAAGAACTAAGCACTTTGCAAAAATTAATTGACGCAGAAAAAAGCGACTTGTTTGATGTGTTGGAATATGTGTTTAACAGCGACATTAAGCCAATGACAAGAGAAGCAAGAGTTGCAGCAGCACAAGCTACAATTTTCGCCTTGCTTGACAACAAACAAAAAGAGTTTATAGAATTTGTTTTGAGCAAATACATTGAGACAGGCGTTGAAGAACTTGACCAAGAGAAATTACCAATCTTACTGACCAATAAATATCAATCGTTGGAAGATGCGAAAGAAATTTTGGGAGACGTTGTTAACATCAGCAGACTGTTTATAGAATTTCAGCAGCATTTATACAAACAGAAAGCAGCGTAATGACAGGACACAGCAGACATACAGCCAACGCTTCGCAGTCATACACATTTGCAAGCCACACAAGCCAACGCACAGGCCAAAGCTTGCAAAAGAGCTTCCTCCTTTCCCGCCCAGACAAAATTGAATTAAAAAAAATCTCCTCCCCTTCAGAAAATTAAAAATACACAACCGCACTCGCGTTTGCTGTTCAGGGGTAAAATATTTTAATTGTACATTTATGGATAGAGGTGTAAATTATTACGCGTGCAGCAACCTTCCATTTCGCTTTTGGGCATAAGAATAGACGAGCCGGTGAATATGTTCACCGATTTAATCGTTTCTGTGGTATGCTTTATCGCTTACTATAAGCTGACGAAAAAAAATCTGCCAGGTAAAACCCAACGCTACTTCCGCTTGTACTTTTTCTTAATGGGTCTTGCCACCTTCTTTGGTGGTGTAATAGGCCATGGATTTTTGTATGCTTTCTCCTTTGCATGGAAACTTCCCGGCTGGATTCTCAGTATGTTTTCCATTGCCCTTATTGAGCGATCCTCTATCGAGAATGCCAGACCACTTATTGATCCAAGGATTAGTAAATTTTTCCTCACACTCAATATCATCGAATTGGTTATAGTGATGACCATCACTATCTATACCCTTAATTTTAAATGGGTAGAGTTTCACTCCGGCTACGGCCTGCTGGCAGTAGTATTGACATTCCATGGGTTTGTGTACTTAAAGACACGCAATAAAGGAAGTGGTAATATTATTATTGGAGTGGGGATTGCCAGCATTGCCGCTTTGATTTTCATGAATGAAATCTCCCCCCAAATCTGGTTTAACCATATCGACCTGAGCCATGTGCTACTGGCTGTGGCTGCGCAATTCTTTTTTAGAGGAGCTTTGAAGCTGGGGCGCGTATCCCATCAACCTAATTAGTGACAATGCCATGTTGTAGCCGGTTGCCTGACCTGCCGCCTTTCAAATTTTTATTTATAAGTGCCAAAGTTGGTCAGCGACCAAGAATAAAAAGTCATCAGAATTTCACCGGAAGTAACTTCCTAAGTTGCCCGATTTTGAACGGTTTCGATCGGTTACGAACTTTCATGTTTTTGCTTAATCCCTTTAATAAGTTAAAAATTCAGTTTTTGTTCTGGATTGATTGTTGGTAAAGCGTTATCAAATTAAAATTCTACCTGACCGATGCTTAGTAATTATTTTAAAATCGCCTACCGAACACTTCTCAACAACAAGGTTTATGCAATCATAAATGTGGTTGGGCTTGCGCTGGGCATTGCCAGTGTTTTTTTAATATCTGTTTATATAAAACACGAACTGAGCTACGATAAATACTATGATCAGTATGAAAATCTTTATCGCGTTACGTGGCATGATGAGAATCCGCAAACCCGCACTCCACATCCCATGGCTCAGGCCTTGGCTAATGATTTTCCGGAAGTAGAGAGTGCCGTGAGTCTTTCACCGTTGTGGGCAGCGGGACTCACGCGAGAAATATTTTCGTTCCATAACCTGACTAATGATGTAAGATTTGATGAACGCAATGTGCTTGCAGTGGATACAACCTTCTTTGATGTTTTCCGGTTTCCTGTTGTAAAGGGCAACGCAAAAAAAGCATTACGAAATGTGAATGGCTTATTGATTTCAGAATCGATGGCTAAAAAGTATTTTGGTGGTGAAGAACCCATAGGCAAACAGCTTGCAGTAAATGATAAATCGACACTGTTAGAGGTTATGGCTGTTTTTAAAGATGTTCCGGAAGAAAGTCATTTCCATTTTGATTTTTTAGTTTCTTATGTGCGTGAGAAATCATTTGATCCCGAGGATGCTTATTATACGTGGGCTGATTTTGGACATTTTAATTATTTGCGTTTAAAACCAGGTAGCGACCCCAAAGCATTGGAGGCTAAGCTGATGCCTTGGTTAGGTAAATACATTGATGTATCGGGTGAAGATTTTAGAAACGCGGCTGCTCATAACGTAGGGTTTCGAATCCAACCCCTTACTGATATTCATCTAACCTCGAAGCTTCGTTGGGAACTTGAACCCAATGGCAACATCACCTATGTCTATATTATGGCTGCAGCAGCGTTGCTTACACTTATCATTGCTTGTATAAATTTCATGAACCTGATGACGGCTAAGTCGACAGAACGCGCTAAAGAAATAGGAATACGTAAAACGTTGGGAGCTTTGAGAAGGCAGCTTTCCCTTCAGTTTTTAGGTGAAGCTTTAATTATTAGTGTTCTCTCCATGTTGATAGCCTTATTTATTGTGGAGGCAGTTTTACCTTTTTATAACTCACTTACCGGGCAACATTATCAGTTCAATTATCTTCAGGTTATTCCGCTCATGCTTGGATTGGCGTTGATCATCAGCATCGGCTCAGGCATTTATCCATCGATGGTACTATCAGCAATCAAGCCACATGCAATTCTAAAAGGAAAGTATACTGCTTCTGCAAAAGGTAGTGGCTTACGCAATGCGCTCATCGTTTTTCAATTTTCTATTTCGATGATTTTAATTTCAGGAGCTATTATTATCTATAATCAACTTAGCTATATCCAGCATAAAAATTTGGGTTTTGCTAAGGATCAAGTGATGGTTATACCGCTAAAAAATGAATTGATCAATCCAAGAATCCAGGAACTCAAAACAGAATTGATGCGCATTGATGGAATTGAATCTGTTTCAGCAAGTTCGAACTTGCCTGGTGGGCAGTATAACCAGAATTCAATTTCCTTGACGGAACAACCTGATCAAAAAATCTCCACGTCAGAAGCATTTGTTGACTACGATTTTCTAAAAACCATGAATATTGAATTGGCTGAAGGAAGATTTTTTATGGCCAGTAACAAACAAGATACCGCAGCTAAGTTCGTCATCAATGAAACTGCAGCGAAGCAGTTGAGTAACTCCTCGACTATTGGTAAAGAAATAAATTGGTTTTTCTATGATTCTGATAAGCCTATCAAGGGTGAAGTAATTGGCGTGATGAAGGACTTCAACTTTCAATCATTCCATCAACCCGTGCGCCCACTTTTGTTTATCGTGTATCCGGCTTATAATTATTTGGCTATTAAAATAAATGCCGGTGATTTTGATAGTAAGCTTGCACGTATTAAATCTGTTTATTCCGAATTCGACAGTGCCTTTGAGTTTGAATTTTCATTTCTTGACGATCAGCTTAATCACCAATACGAAGCTGAGCAGCAAACCGGAATCATTTTCAGCGTGTTCGCCTTCATTGCTATGGTGATAGCGTGCTTTGGTTTATTTGGAATGGCCATGATTACATTTGGTCAACGAACAAAGGAAGTAAGTGTTAGAAAAGTATTAGGCGCTTCAGTTGTTGGATTAATTGTTTTATTACTGAAGGATTTTACAAAACTTATTTTTACTGCAGTTCTTATAGCTACCCCG
>JBBSBG010000240.1:0-5109 GCA_038251495.1 Cytophagales bacterium | reverse complement strand
CGCCACAGCACAATGTTATGCCATTCGGTGATCACTTTTTTCTCACCTGTTGTCTTGTCCTTATAGGTCTCTGACGTTGCCATCGAGAAATTTGCAACCATGGCCCCATTCTCAAGATTTCTTACTTCAGGATCTTTTCCCAAGTTGCCAACTAAAATTACTTTGTTTACGCCTGCCATATAATTATTATTTTAATTACAGAATTGAATGGACAAAATTATCAATTTTCCCCTTTACTCCAGCACCCCGGACTCTTTCAGAAATCGATTAATTAAAATAGGCTTGGGGAGTTTCTCAATCTGTTTTTTTGAATATAATTTTAACTCGTCAGTTTTTAAAATTGATTGGATAGATTTCAGTGTTTTAATTGAACACGAAACAAATCGGGTATTCAACTGCTGGTGCGATAAAACATGTTTGTAATTATCGCTCACCGCCTCTACAATTAACTTCGCTAATTCTTTTCGCGATCTAATTATATCAGTTGGTTTTTGTTGCTTCTTCGATTCAATCAAATAAAAATCATACAGCCCATTCCAGATGTCGCCAGGCTTGCGCTTACGCATCAGAAACTTTCCTTCATGGCCAATTACCAAATACGTGAAGTATCGCTTCTTTACTTTTTGCTTTGGAGACTTTACGGGTAATAGTTTTTGCAAATTCCTTTGATTGGCAACGCAACTGCGATTAAAGGGACAACTTTCGCATTTTGGATTTTTTGGAGTACAATGAAGCGCTCCAAACTCCATCACCGCCTGATTGAACACATCCGGTTGATCGGAAGGAATCAATTCATTGGCTTTCGCAAAAAAATATTTCTTGCCTTCATTGCTTGCAATATCTTTATCAATACCAAATACCCGCGCCAATACCCGAAACACATTTCCATCAACAACCGCAACAGGTTCACGAAAGGAAATTGAAGCAATGGCTGCCGCTGTATAGCTTCCAATACCCGGAAGTTCTTTCAACGCTTCATACGAAGCCGGAAACTGCCCATTATAATCAGCCACAATTTTTTTCGCGCATGCGTGCAGGTTTCGTGCACGACTATAATATCCAAGTCCTTGCCACAAACGCAGAACTTTATCCTCAGGTGCGCGGGCAAGGGATTTTACATCCGGAAAATTCTTTTCAAAACTTAAGTAATAGGGCAAGCCCTGGACAATGCGAGTTTGTTGTAAAATTATTTCTGAAAGCCAGACCTTATACGGATCACGTGTGAGCCGCCAAGGGAGTGAACGCTTATTTTCTTCGTACCAGTCAATTATTTTTTTTGAAAAGTTATTAGCGCTCATTTTTTAAATATTCCCGCGCGAATGTCATAAAAAACACATCAATCTAACGGGCGGCTCTGCTTTTTAGTAGTAATTATGTTCACATCTGTGTGATAATCAGTAAATTCATTTTGCGAATGACCAAACTGCGGTTAAATTTGCACCCCTTGAATTTTTTGAATACCCATAAATATAACCAACGTGACGAAAGCAGACGTAATCAACCAAATCGCTGAAAAAACTGGAATCGATAAAGCCGATGTATCGGCATCGGTAGAAGCATTCTTCAATATTGTAAAATCAAACATGGCCAGTGGCAACAATATTTACGTGCGCGGATTTGGAAGCTTTATTAATAAGAAGCGAAAGAAAAAAATTGCCCGTAACATTTCTCGCAATACCGCCATCATCATAGATGAGCACTACATACCAAGCTTTAAGCCTGCTAAAATTTTTATTAATAAAATAAAGAACAGCGAAAAGGTAAAACAACTAGCTGAAAAATAGTTGCTGGTTACTCGTTATTGGTTATTCGCCCCTACCAACAAATAACTATCAACGAACAACGAACTTTACATGTTAAGAACCCGAATCATTTTAGTTCTTGCCGCTGCACTTGTTGTGTGGTTAATCTTCTTGTTGCCAAAAGCAGTGGTGGAAAATGAGAACCAATTGAAAGAGGATGCATCTGCCCAACCAGTATCTGCTGCTGGTCATAGTGAGGTTCCAGCCACCCTCTCAGCCAATATCAAGTCAGTTCGGGCTCAGTTTATTAAGAGTGCCACAAGTCAAAAAAATGCTATCTTTGCCGACTCTTTGAGAACCCTATACACACAATCAGGTCAATTTGATAGTGCAGCATGGTTCGCAGAGCAAGCAGCAACGTTCTTTAATACAACTGAAAGTTTCTTAAAGACTGGCAATAGTTTTTACGAGGCCTACACATTTTCTATGGAGCCGGCCAAGCAGGAGCAATTGGCAGAAAAAACTCGTGAATGGTTAGGCAAAGTATTAGCAGCCGATCCTAAAAACTTAGAAGTCAAAACCAAAATGGCTATGACTTACCTGAGTTCGAAATCGCCCATGCAGGGAATTACCATAATGCGAGAGGTGCTAGCGGAAGACCCAAAAAATGAATTTGCCCTTTATAATATGGGGATGTTATCGATTCAGTCGGGTCAATACGACAGGGCGGTAGAACGACTTGAGGAACTTAAAGCAGTTAACCCTGATCACACGCAAGGCCTATTATTATTAGGAGTTGCGTACATGAAAAAGGGCAATAAGGATAAAGCGCGACTGCAATTTGAACGCGTAAAGAAGTTGGATAAGGATCCGGCTGTATTAGCTACAGTAGATTCATATTTGAAAGATTTAGAATAAATTATTTTTAACCCGCACTGACGGTATCGTCAGCACAAAACCAAAAAAATTATGCCAAGTGGTAAGAAAAGAAAGAAGCACAAAATGGCTACTCACAAGCGCAAGAAGCGTTTGAGAAAGAATAGACATAAGAAGAAGTAAAACCTCACCCCAAACCCCACTCCAAAAGAGAGGGGCTTAAGGTCTAAATTTTTAAGTTTTGAGTAACGAACTAATAATTAGTGCAGCTCAAGACGGATGTCGCATAGCACTTCTTAAGGATAAACAACTTGTTGAGTTTCATGAAGACCAGCAAGGAAGCAAGTTTGTAGTTGGTGATATTTACCTGGGCACTGTTAAAAAGGTAGTGCAGGGATTGAACGCAGCGTTTATTGATATCGGGTACGAAAAGGATGCATTCCTTCACTACTTGGACCTTGGCGCCCAGTTCGGATCATTACAAAAATTCACAAAACTTGTTCGAGCTAAGAAGATTACCGGAGGGCGATTGGATAAATTCCAATTGGAGAAAGATATTGATAAGCATGGCAAAATAGCCAATCAACTTTCTCGCAACCAATTGATTCCGGTGCAGGTGGTTAAAGAACCTATATCCACCAAAGGCCCGCGACTTTCGTGTGAGATCTCCATTGCCGGCCGATATTTGGTACTAGTACCTTTTGGCTCTGGCGTAAATGTTTCCAAACGCATTTCCAGTAGCGATGAGCGAAAGCGCTTGCAGCGCCTCATTCAATCTATCAAACCCGAAAACTTTGGCGTTATCATTCGCACAGTGGCCGAGGGCAAGGAAGTAGCCGAGTTGGATAAAGACCTTCGCAGTTTAGTTAAAACTTGGGAAGACGGAATCACGCGTATGATCGATGGCAACCCACGCGATAAAATCATCGGTGAGCTTAGCAAAACCTCATCTGTCCTCCGCGATGTGCTCAATGAGTCATTTGACAACGTTCAAGTTGATGACAAGAAGATCTATGAGGAAGTAAAGGCGTATATCCGTACAATCGCTCCCGACAAGGAAAAAATAACCAAACTGTACACTGGTAAAGCCAAAATTTTTGAACACTTTGGTATTGAGAAGCAGATAAAATCAGCTTTTGGCCAAACCGTTAGTCTACGGGGTGGTGGCTATCTGATAATCGAGCATACCGAAGCGTTGCATGTTATTGATGTGAACAGCGGTAACAAATCGAATCGTGAAGAGAATCAGGAGACAACAGCCTTATCAGTAAACATTGAAGCAGCCAAAGAGGTAGCTCGCCAGTTGCGCTTGCGCGATATGGGCGGCATCATTGTAGTAGACTTCATTGATATGCGCAGTGCCGATAACAAGAAGGCGATCTTTCAATCCATTAAAGATCAAATGGAACTGGATCGTGCCAAGCACACAGTACTTCCGCTTTCTAAGTTTGGATTGATGCAGATTACCCGCGAGCGCGTGCGCCCGCAAATGAATATTGCCACCAAAGAAGTTTGTCCTACTTGTAATGGTAGCGGAACAATCATGGCAAGCATTTTAATTACCGATCTGATTGAACAACACTTAGAGCATCTATTTGTAACCCAGAACGAGAGCAATCTTTTGTTAGCGTTGCATCCGTTTTTGTTTGCTTACTATACAAAAGGAATCGTCTCTAAGCGTGTTAAGTTTTTCTTCAAATACAAAAAGTGGATCAATCTTGTAAAAGACAGTTCACTGGGTATTACTGAATTTCACTTCCTGAATAAAGATGGTGAAGAGATTGAGTTAGCGCAGGCTGCTCATACAACGGTATTGGAAGAAGCTTAAAGAAGATTTCCACTATAACTTTAAGCCCTCTTCACGGGGGCTTTTTTTTATTTACATTCTGTCAACCTGTCACCCACACTGGTTTGGAACATCATTTGAGTTGAAGTTTTATGAATAATTTTCTTATAAAAACCTGACAAATATGACTACTACAACCGAAAAGGGTTCCATTTCAATCCATACAGAGAACATTTTCCCAATCATAAAGAAGTTTCTTTATTCCGATCATGAAATTTTCTTACGTGAATTGGTTAGTAACGCTGTTGATGCTACTCAAAAACTAAAAAAACTGGCTTCAATAGGCGAGTTTAATGGTGATTTGGGTGACCTAAAAATCGAAGTATCATTCGATAAAAAAGCAAAGACGATAACGGTAACCGACAAAGGGCTCGGCATGACGGGCGAAGAAATAAAAAAGTACATCAACCAAATTGCCTTTTCCGGAGCCACTGAATTTGTAGAGAAGTTTAAAGATAAAGGTGATGCAAAAGACATCATCGGTAAGTTCGGTTTAGGATTCTACTCCGCCTTTATGGTTGCCGACAACGTAGAAATAATTTCAAAATCTTTTAAAGAAGGAACCGAAGGCGCCAAGTGGGAATGCGATGGTTCTACTGAGTTTGAACTAAGCCCTGCTGATAAAACGACTCGCGGAACGGATGT
>JBBSBG010000239.1:0-5121 GCA_038251495.1 Cytophagales bacterium | reverse complement strand
TTTGTAAACTTCAAATCGCGGATATACAAAGATTAAATGCTTGCAAAGTAGTTGTGCTTTTTTGGAAGACATGGCTGATCGGATTCCATACTTGCGTGCCTCATAACTTGCTGCTGCCACTACTCCGCCCCGTCCTTCGGGTGAGCCACCAACAACAATTGGTTTTCCTTTGTAGGCAGGATTATCGCGTTGCTCAACCGATGCATAAAAAGCATCCATGTCGATATGAATAATTTTACGGGTTTTTTTTGTGGATACCTCAGCCATACGGCAAATTTAGATCTCTATATAAATAAGTTGTCACACTTTGCAGCGCTCTTCAATTCTTGCTGTCTTCGCGGGCGGGTAACTTAAACTCATTCATTTGGTCTGAGTTGAAATGAGACCCCTGCCTGCGGCAGGCAAGCGTGATCTCAGAAGGTTATTACAAAAACCCGTTAAGGAGATTCCTGGTCTCGTTAAAGTGTTAGTTAATTTTATAAAGTCTATCTACTCGCCCGGAATGACCCGATTTAGTAATCTTATTCCTGTCGTCTTCGCGGGCGAGCTGCACTAACTATTCAATTTTCTTTAATTTGAATCGAGACCCGCGATCTCAGTCAGGTTGAAGCAGAAAAATGCGTCCAGAATGACCTGATGGAACTGTGAATCAAAACTCAATCGTAACCCAACCCCAACCATTTTGTGCAAGATGTCCGTGATCGCGGCCGGGCATCCACGCTGGTCCAGACTTAATAATCTCAATCGCTTTCGCATCTAGCTCAGGCGTTAAACTTTTATCAATTGTGAAATCAATAAGCGCGCGACTAAACGATACTCGAAAGGCCAACACCACTTTGCCATGCACCGATGAATCTATTTTACTCAATTCTTTTTTTATGTGCGCTAATAATTTTGTGTTACCACCTTCGGGCATCGGGTATAAACTGCTTTGATCGTAGACAAAAGTCTGGCCATCTAATAATCGTGAGCGTCCGCTCACCAAACGACCCTGATTAAAAAATTCTTCAAAGTACAGTGAGCCATTTTTATGGCGCCCTTCCCAAACACCTTCTTTCTGGCCTTCTTTATAATTGCCGGTCTCCGAAATTACACCATTGGGATAATGTGCAACAAATCTACCCGCGCCATCTTTTACAATATAATAGCCAAGTGAATCCCACATGTTCTTCATGTAATAATCATCCAGAAAATATTCTTCACTTTTTAGTTGGCCATTGTCATAGAAATTCTCCCACTTACCTACAGCGCGTTCATTGCTGTATCGTCCCGCAGAAGAATACGTGTTATGATCAGTGTAGTATATAAAAATTCCATCACGCTGGCTGTTTGTATAGCTCCCCTTCATTTGTACTGAACCATTACCATAGTAGTCCTGTAAAGGGCCTTGCCATCGGTCAAGTGAATCAACCGTGCCAGCGCGGTAATAACTTCCTGGTGGCCCGTCAATTTCTTCCCAGTTTTCATCATACCAAATTTCTTTGGGCACAAGATTAGACGTGTCGCGTTTTTGTGGCTTAATCGGTCGCAGTTGTGTTAGAGGATAATCCAATTTATAGTAAGGTCGCATGTGTTCTTGCGCAAATTCAATACTATCCATATATCGATACGATTCATTCTCGATCATAAGAATTCGAAAATCACTTTCCTGCTTGCGCAGTTCAATGTATCGTTTCAATTTAGTTGTATCGGCATTAAGCGCTTCTGGTAAATAAGTATGTGCCGCTAACATGAGTAGCGCACTATCCCACTCAGATTGATAACTCTTATAACGTTCAAGAAATTTTTCGTTTGCGAGATTGGGAATTTTGTAAAGCGCCTGTGTTGAGTCTTCAATGTTTAAAATCTTTTGAAAGAAATTAAAATATGTAACCTGGTATTTAGGGAGCACCGAAAATAACAACCCGCACACTGGAATTAATGCCCATTCAACTCTGATAGTTTGGTATGAAGCATTGAGTAATGAAAAGACCCCCAACACAATTCCACCAGCCAACCCGCCCATGTGCGCTGCATTATCAGCATTAAGTGCTTTAGCAAACAATAGATTAATTACCAGAAAAATTATAAAGTTGATAACGATAGGCATTACTGGCTTATCACTCTTGCGGCTTTCAACAAGATCCACAACCAGTGAATAGCCGAACAACCCGAAGATGGCACCTGAAGCACCTACGCCTACAACAAAAAGATTGAAGTATAAACTTGCCAGACTTGCCGTGAAACCACAAATAAAATAGGTCAACAGAAATTTTTTGGTACCTGTTATTCGCTCTACTTCGCTGCCAACAATAAACAAGGCATACATATTAAAAAGTAAGTGTGCAATACTGCCATGCATAAACATGTGCGTGAATAATCTGTACCATTCTTTATCCAGAGATAGGGGCGCAAACTCAGCTCCGTTAAAAAGTAAACCTTGCGACCAGAGTGGTTCGGAAAAGGTGCCTATTATATATCGAGTATAAATGAAGACACTTATGTTAATTAAAAGAAGGACAACCGTGGCCGGAAATTTCTGTATCAAGTTCCTGAATGTTTAAGAGGAAAGATAAAAGAGATTTTGTTCAGCACAAAATTTGAAAACATGATCCATGCTCTCTTGTAACAAGCTTTAATTTCTTGTTGTTTTCGCGGGCGAGTAACACTAACTCATTGATTTAGTCTGAGTTGAAACGAGACCCGCGATCTCGGAAAGTTGAACCAAAATTGACGGGATTCCGGGTCTCGTTAAAGTGTTAGTTAATTTTATAAAGCCTATCTACTCGGCCGGAATGACCCGATTTAGTAATCTTATTCCTGTCGTCTTCGCGGGCGGGTAACTCATTCATTTGATATAAAACGAGACCCCATGCCTGCGGCAGGCAAGCGCGATCTTAAAAAGTACAGAAATAATTCCACACGTATAGTTAACTTGAACCTGTATTTTATCCATATCATGAAAATTCCATTTGCTCTTCTTCTGCTTTTTGGTCCGCTTACTCTAAATGCACAAAAGCCTAAAAGCTATTCAGCTGTGACGCAGGAGCTCACTCAAAAAATTGTTTCAGCTCCGAGCCCAATCGTTCTGCAAAAGCTGGCGGTAGTGCCATTTACTGCTACCGCATCCTCCACGCAACAATCGAAAGCCTTTGGCGAGTACCTCACCGAAACAATCATTGGATTGCTTTTAGGCCACCCTGAAAAACTTAAACTTTTCGAGCGTACCCGCATGGATGCAATTTTAAAAGAACATGAATTTATTCTTACGGATTTAATGAAACCTGCAGCCGCCTTGAAGATTGGGCAATTGGCGCCCATTGATGCGTTGCTCTCGGGCACCTACACCAAATTGAAATCGTACATCGAAGTAAGTGCGCGCGTAATTGATGTAACCTCGGGAGAAATTACTGTGAGTTATGTGGGGCGTATTAAAATAAATAAAAATATGACGGCACTCTTTCAACAACCTACAACTACTGTAGTAGCTATGCCCGTCAATTCAACAAACCAACCTATCAACAATCAACCCGTTAATATTACTATCAATAACAGTAACGGAACTGCTGTAACAAAATCGAGAGAAGAAATCTGCAAAGAGCGGGTAGCAGAGTTTCGTCCAAGACTAAATGATTTATCAGCACCAGAGAAAATAACCTCAGTTGTCAATGAAGCAATCAAAACTCCGTTCGACAATCAGTGTGGTAAACTTCATTACGATGTAATGTATTCCTTCACGCGTTTTAAAATCGATGCACCGGCCTATAAAAACTTTTTACTTCACACACTCGATACTGTTGCCTATCCGGTTGGCGATGATCGTGCATATGAAATTGTTCGCTATCTGACAGCCGATGCATGGGTGGATGAGGACGAATGGAAATCAAGCCTCAGCGCACTGGCACGTGTTGGCAATTATTCTATTTCAAGCTACATCAATTACCTGCTGGCTAAATCATCCAATTCAGAAGCCGAACAGGAGGCACGCATTGCTGCGTATTTCAAACTGGCAAGCGAAAGCAAACTTGGCTTGCCGCGACCCATTAGTTACGAAACTGCTTTTGTTGAAATGATGGAAGGACTAAAAAGCAACCAGCCGTTACGCCAACATGTGTTTGAAACGTACTCAACAAAATTAATAACCGATGATAAACTGAAAGGCACGTTGTTTAATGAGCTCACTTCTATGTATGCAGAAGAGCAGGCTCCCGCGCGGAAAAAAGTACAGATCGATTGGCTGGGTTCTTTTGTTAATGCAAATGATTATCCGAAAGCACACGAACAACTCTTCGATTTTGCCTGGAAGTTTAAACTCACCTATTCAGAATCCAGAAACGAAGAAATTCGAAAAGAATATCTGGAGGTAGATCTCATCGCACTTACCAAACAATGCAGAGATAAATTTTCAGATTATTCTATGCTAACTCCGTACACTAGTCAAAAAGAAGATCGCATAGATTTTTGCGTGAAGTATAACATTCCTATTGTTGGAGTAATTCCAACACTTGATCAAGCTGCTGAAGTTTTAAAAGGTAATGACTTACCTGACCAACTTCGAGTAATGAAGTTACTTGCGCTGATGGACACCCAACCAAGAAAAATTGAAAGTACATTAGTTGCACTGCTCAGCAAGCGAAGCTTGGATGATCGCAGCACCATGACTTCGATTCAAACGTTAGCCATTGAAGTGTTGGGCAATTGTAGAACCAATAGTCCCAAAGCAATTGACTACATGATTTCTGTGCTACCCCATTACGGCAAGGACACAGAAGCGGCTAAAGAAGCTTTAGTGAAAATAGGGAAGCCAGCAACGCAACCATTAATTACTGCACTTGATAAAACAACAGAACAAAATGGCGGCCTTCAATTTCAATTGATCACGCTGCTTGGAAAAATTGGTAAAGATGCGGCATCGGCCGAGAAGTCGATACAGAGGGTATTGGCAGCTTCGCGCAACAATGATGTTCGATATGCTGCCGAGGCTGCATTGCAATCGATCCAATAAAAAAGGAGAAACTATCGCTTCTCCTTTCTTTGGTCAGATTCTAAAATTTAATTTAGATCGTCTTTGATTTTGCGTAATCCACTGAAGCATTCACTTCGTTGGCAACTACTTCAAGTTGCTGATGCGTTTTTAGTGAA
>JBBSBG010000238.1:0-5124 GCA_038251495.1 Cytophagales bacterium | reverse complement strand
CTAAATTAGCAGTGTCGTTTTTTGAGAAGATTTTTTTTACGCCATTCAGGTATCGCACTCCGGAAAAGGAGTTGGAAACTGAATCCTTAGCCCGGTCATTTAAAATAAATTCAGATGGAAAATCCATTCAGGCTTACGAATGGGGTGATGAAGGCACACCCTATGTTTTGGTTATTCACGGCTGGGCAGGCAGGGCAACTCAGTTCCGCAAGTTTATTCCGGTTTTTAACAACAGTGGCTACAGAATAATTGGCTTTGATGGGCCTGCACATGGTCGATCAGAAGGCAAGAAGACAAACTTATTTGAGTTCGAGGCTGTGTTAATCAAGCTCATTGAATTGAAAGGAGCGCCTGCTGGCATTATCGCGCATTCATTTGGCGGGGGTGCGGCCTTAATGGCAATTATGAATGGATTGCCAGTGAAGAAATTAATCAACATCGCCAGCCCAACCATGAGCGATGAAATAATTAAGACTTACTTAAAAGCTATACATGGATCGTGGGAAACAGGTAAACGCTTTAAAGAACTAGTATTAAAGAAATACGGAAAGCCTTTTGAAGAATTTACGGCAATGCATTTCATCAAACACATCACTGATTTGGAACTCCTTATTGTTCATGATGTTGACGATGAAAACGTTTCGATCATTCAAGCCGAGGAGCTAGTAAAACAATATCCGAAAGCAAAACTTCTAACCACTCACGGTTTGGGTCACAATCGTATTCTCAAGGAAGATGCAGTAATCCAAGCAGGCCTTGATTTTATCCGGAAATAAACACGTTGATGTAACTAAATGGAAGCAAAAACGTCTGAATTAAAGAATTTGTAGAACTTTGAATCGTTTGTAGGATAAAACGAACAATTAGTCAGTATTTTGAACTTAATTTTGATTACTAAGTAAAAAAAGGGAACGAATAAACTATTAGGATCAATTCTACATCCCTAAATAAATTAACTCACACTATGCCAAATATCATTAAGACAACTAACATTAAGAAGGTTTATAAAATGGGTAATAACATTGTTAATGCCCTTCAGGATGTCTCTATTTCAATTGAAAAGGGCGAATACGTTGCTTTTATGGGTCCATCGGGCTCAGGAAAGTCTACCTTAATGAATATTGTTGGTTGCCTGGATACGCCTTCCGCAGGAGAATATGCTCTCAATAATCAGTTGGTTAGTGATATGACCGAAAACGAATTGGCCGAGGTGCGAAACAAGGAGATTGGATTTGTATTTCAGACCTTTAACCTTTTGCCAAGAGCAACGGCATTGGAAAATGTGGCATTGCCATTAATTTATGCTGGCTATAGCAAAAGTGAACGCGATGAAATGGCTTTGGCTGCTTTAGAAAGTGTTAGCTTGGGAGACCGGTATCATCACAAACCAAATGAATTGTCGGGTGGTCAGCGTCAGCGGGTTGCAATTGCCCGGGCTCTTGTAAATAACCCATCCATCATTCTTGCCGATGAACCCACTGGTAACTTAGATTCAAAAACATCTTATGGTATTATGAAACTCTTTCAAGAGTTGCACGATAATGGAAACACTATTATCATGGTTACTCATGAAGATGAGATTGCTCATTATGCACACCGCATAATTCGCTTGAAAGATGGTTTGGTTGAGTGGGATCAAAAAAACGAAAATATAAGTCGCGGTGAGACTGTAGAAGCTCATTAAGTTACCTTTTTTCCAGATTTGCATCTTAAATTTGGAGCATGAAGATTTATACTAAAACTGGTGATGATGGCACCACTTCTCTTTTTGGAGGAAAGCGCGTCTCGAAATCAGATTTGCGCATTGATACTTATGGCACTGTTGATGAATTAAATTCATGGATTGGTGTTTTGCGAGATCAAGATGTAAACAATTCCCGAAAAGAAATACTTATTGAAATTCAAGATCGTCTTTTTACTGTCGGATCAATTCTTGCCACCGAACCAGGAAACACAAAAGTTAAAATTCCGTCTCTGTTAGAAAGCGACATCAGCTTTTTGGAGAAGCTAATGGATGAAATGGAATTAAAGCTTGAGCCGATGCGCTCATTTGTTTTGCCGGGTGGCCATCAATCAATTTCTTTTGGCCATGTTGCCAGAACAGTTTGCCGCAGAGCGGAGCGTTTAACCATTGCTCTAAGTAAAATTGATCCTATTGATGGAATGGTTATTAAATATCTAAATCGGCTTTCGGATTATCTGTTTGTTCTTTGCAGAATGATGTCTCAAGAATTAAAGACAGAAGAAACTCCTTGGAAGCCAAGAATGTAGATTTATTTATCATTAGAAGCTAACATTCGTTAGTCACTTTTTAATTTATATACTAACTTTGCGATCTCATTCTAAAACTAACATTGGCATGGTTGATACGATCAAGATTTCTACTACTCGCGTTGCTAAATCAAGGCTTGAAAAAACAGATCTTTCAAAACTTCCTTTCGGTATGGTTTATACCGATCACATGTTTATGGCCGATTATAAACATGGTGAATGGAAAAATTTTAGAATTGTTCCTTACGGACAAATGCTAATTAGTCCGGCAACCCCAGCGCTTCATTATGGTCAATCAATATTTGAAGGGATGAAAGCGTATCCATCTAAAACCAGTAATGAAGCACTCGTATTTAGGCCGCTTGACAATTGGAAACGGATGAACATTTCGGCTGAGCGTTTATGCATGCCAAGTATTCCTGAGGAACTATTTATGGAAAGTATTGCAGCGCTTATTGATTTAGATAGAGCCTGGGTACCAAAAGCGGAAGGAAGCTCATTGTACATCAGACCATTTATGTTTTCGGCAGATGAGTTTATTGGCATCCGGCCTTCTAATGATTTTACTTTTATGGTGATCTTAAGTCCAACAGGTCCTTATTATTCTGCGCCCGTGAAAGTAAAAATTGAAACTCATTACACCAGAGCGGTAGCGGGCGGAACGGGTTATGCGAAAGCTGGTGGAAATTATGGCGGGGCAATTTACCCGGCTAAGTTAGCGCAAGATGAAGGCTACCATCAGCTAATCTGGACGGATGGTAAAACCCATGAATACATTGAAGAGAGTGGAACCATGAACGTGATGTTTGTTATTGATGATGTTTTGATAACACCGCCATTAAGCGATTCTATTTTAGCAGGCATTACACGCAACAGCGTTTTGGAATTAGCAAAATCTTGGGGCATGGTTGTGGAGGAGAGAAAAATTTCCGTAAAAGAATTAATTTCAGCGCTCGAGAAAGGAAAAGTGCAAGACGCCTTTGGAGCTGGTACGGCTGCAACCATAGCCCACATTGAATTAATTGGCTTTGAAGGAAAGAATTACATGCTTCCGCCAAGTAAGGAGCGGCAATTTGCCAATCGTGTATTTAATGAGCTTGAAAATATTAAAAATGGAACGGCAACAGATTCGTTTGATTGGATCCATAGAATTTAAGTCATATAAATTCATTTAGCTATCTTTGACTGCATGAAACCTGTAACTTTTGAATTACCAGATAGTATAGCAAATGTTTTTGAGTCGTTGAAAAACAGGCAGAAAAGTAATGCGGCTTTACTTGCAGCTTTTATTGCACAAACTTCGCCTAAGTCCTTAGAATCAATTTTTGAAGAAGTTGATAGAAAGGTTTTACTGAGCGGCCTCACATCTAAAGAAATTGATCAGCTTCTTGATGATATTTCATAGTTGAAAAAAATTGTCATTGATACAGGGGTTGTTATTAGTGCCTTATTAAAAAGTGAGGGTACATCGCGAAAAACATTAGTAAAAGCAGTACAGGAATTTATACTATTACTTACTTTAGATACATTGACTGAACTAGAAAGGACTTTATCTAAACCTAAATTTAGCGGGTTATTTTCTTTTTCAGATAAGATCGCAATACTTGAATTATTAATACGTCAAGGCGAATTTGTTGAGGTAAAAACGTCAATTGTTGCTTGCCGAGATTCATCTGATGATAAGTTTCTGAATCTTGCGGTCAGTGGGGAAGCGCAAACAATACTTACACGTGACCCTGATTTACTTGTACTTCATCCATTTTCTGAGATAGCTATATTAAACCCAAGAGATTTCCTCAATCAATTTTAGTTATGTGAATTTGAACCGCCTCATTAAATTTAATTTACTACTTATTTCCCTTACAGTTTTTTCTGTAGGAATAGTAACCGCACAAAATCAGTTAATCATGATGAAGCGGGGCACTATTGTGGCGCGCTTTAATGAGGGTGATCATATAACCTGTAAACTTAAAAACAACAAGATTGCTGAGGGTCTCGCTATTCGGTTTAACGACTATTCAATTATTACCCTTAATGACACTATTCTTTTTTCAACTATCGATAAGATTAATGTTAAGGGCAGGCGAAAGGCAAGTGCACTGAATAAATTGGGCAGTGTGTTGATGATTGCCGGAGTGGGTTATTTTGTAATTGATGAAGTTAATACCCTTCTCATTGTAAAAGGACAAAGCGGAATTGATAGCGGTGTAGTTATTACTTCATTAAGTCTTACGGCAGTGGGCGCGGCACTTAGATTTATAAGAAGTCCTTATCAGAAGTTACGCGGTCTCTCTTTACGAACAATCGACCCCAGCTCGCGCTATTACAGATACGAGTAGAAACTCTTAAAGTAGCTTCGTATTTATTCTGTCAAGCTGTTAACTTTGCGCCACAATTTTTTTAGTTATGACCATTGAACAATTAAAGGACCTAAAAGCCCGTGTTGCCGCCCTCAGGCGGTATCTTTGACTACGATCGCAAAATTGTAGAGATTGAAGACGAAGAACGAATTACCCACCAGGCTGATTTTTGGAATAAGCCTAAAGAAGCTGAAGTAATCTTAAAAAATATCCGCATCAAGAAAATCTGGACCGATGCATTTGGTCAGATAAGTAAACTGGTTGACGACCTGGATGTTTTAAATGAATTTCACGAAGCAGGCGATGTAACTGAAGAAGAACTCGATAAAGAGTTTGATAAAACAGCTAAGTCAGTGGAGGAGTTGGAATTTAAAAAAATGCTTAGCAAAGAAGAAGATCATCTAAGTGCAGTATTAGAAATCAATCCGGGTGCTGGCGGAACAGAAAGTAACGATTGGGCCGATATGCTAAACCGCATGTACATTATGTGGGG
>JBBSBG010000237.1:0-5139 GCA_038251495.1 Cytophagales bacterium | reverse complement strand
CTTTTGATCCTTCAACCACAACAAAGTCTTTATTATTTGTGCCGGAATATTCAACTAAAACAACTTCGCTAAAAAGTATAAAAGGATTTGTTGAACTAATCGTCACTGGCTTAGTAAGAGTAAATGAGTAGCTCGAAGTGCTATTGGTTAATCCAAATCCATTTAAATATGGGTGATCACTTTGAATTGCTCCATTGGCAAACCCAGCAGGTTGCGAAATAGAAAAGAAATTGCCAACGAAATCGCTATTGGCCGAATTGAAATCAGAGGCGTATTGTGAAACAGGTGTTCCAAAATTTATAGCGGGCACTTTAAAAAATGAACCAACGGGTAATGTTCCTTCATTGCCAGCCGTATCAGATGAACGAATTTGATACTCTATGAGATCGTTGGCCACCAATCCAATAAAAGATAAGTTAAGTGTGTATTGCGAGATTTCATCAGACAGGGGAAGTTCTTCTGAAATAATCGCACCATTGTTTACTTTATAATCAACAAATAATTTATTAACCCCAGAGTTATCTTCCACTTGAATAGTAATCGGTAATGTTGGCGCTGATAATTTTAGATAATCGAAATGATCGTGAAAAATAGTTGGTGGAGTTTCGTCAATTTGAATCTTTAAGTTATCGATAGCCCAACCCCAGCCGGCTGCAAATGGATCGCTAAATAATTTGAACCTAATTACCACCTCATCGCCCTCTGTAAATTTTGTCAGGAGATTAAGCGTTCTTTTAAAGAATACAGATGGGGTTCCAACAGCCGTTGAATTATTACCTGTAATAGCATTGTTATAGAGGTTCAGCCAGGCAGCATTGCTTCGTGAGTCATAACCATTGGCAACAGGTGTCCAGGTAATACCCCCATCTTTAGATCCTTCAACCACTACGTAATCATAGAATCCTTCAGTTCCAAAAACAGAGCCTATTTCTCCAGGCTCCACCAAAACAATTTCATCAAACACAATTGTTGCATCGACTGCTTTAACCCGAATTGGTATTTTTAATTGATAGATAAATTCAACGGTTTCACCTGGAAACGTATTGCCTTCCGGATAAGGATGAATAGAATGAATAGCTCCGTCATTGAAGCCGCTTGGCTGTGCAACACTGAATCCATTGCCAAAAAAATCAGTTGTGCTTGTGTTGAAACTATTGGTGTAAGAATCTTGGGTTGGCTCGAGGCCAACCACCGGCACAACATGATACTCAGTAGCTGAGGGACTATACCCTAAGTTACCTCCGGGAGTTCCAATTTCTGAAAGGTCGAGCGCTGTTATTCTATAGGATACTTCGTCATTGATCGCCAACGCTGGCAGTTGTATTGTAAAAGTATAGAGATCTGAGCCATCGGTATTAGTAGGTAACGTGATCGCAGGTTCCTCAACCCCATTAAAAAAATAATTTAGTTTAACTTCTTTAATGCCAAGATTATCGGTGACCGAGGCTTCAATTTTTAACTCGGTATCAGATTCAATAATAAATCCTTTCGGAGAATGAGAAATTACCGGAGGTTCAGCATCGGGACCGGTAGAAAAAATATTAAACTGTTGAACTTGGGTTTTTAGGTTCTCAACTATTCCTCCTGGATTTACGAAGCGTCTCCCAGTTGCATCTTCTGCAGAAATATAGTATCCATAATCGGTTCCTAAACCTGAACTAGGAATATTGGCGCTATATTCATTGCCAGAAATCAAACCCATTGCAATTTCGGTAAAAGTGGTTCCGTTTAATGTATAGTGTAACTTGACGGATTCCGCCTTTAATATCGCACCCTCATCGGCCACTATATTAGCTTTAACATTATAAGGTCCAACTATATCTTCTGTTCCGGCTAAAGGAGTCTGTTTTATTGAGATGACTTTCCAACCTAAATCATTTAGTAAGTTTAATGCAATTCCCGGATCACGTATACTTTCCCCGGGGGCAATAGCGTGGGTCATTAAAGCGTTACTGGTTCCGTCATAAGTTTCGTCATTGAGATGGTAAATACTAGAGCCAGGACTAAAACTGCTAGGGGCGTAAATTTTTGCCAGCGTAGAGTTGGAATCAAAAAACAGATTTCCACCAGATAATTGAGTAGCCATATCTGGTGATGGAGATGCAAATGTTTCAATAATATTTTGACTAAGATTATTTTCAACAGACACATCGTAAATCATAGGTAACCCAGTGCCAAAAGCATCAATCGATCCCTGCGAATTGCTAACGGTAAACCCTCCTGTGATCCCTAACCCATGCCCAATTTCATGCATTACAACCGTAACGAAGTCATATTTTCCTGAAGCAGGAGGTGATGCAGTATTAAAGTGCCAGCTATTAAGGTCACTATTAAAATTAGCTACAATGTCAGGCTCATTCTCGTTCAAATTTCTACCAGCCAGTTTTTCTGCTAACACAATTGGGTACCATACATTTAATTTTTGAGCGCCCGGAAAATTTCTAAAGATACTTGTAGTTCCTGCGCTGCCAAGAACGCCAGCGGCCAGACTTCTCCACCGTGCTTCAATTCTTATGGTTACTGGTGAACTTATCAGAGACTCCCAAATATCTACAGCTTCCTGAAAAGCAGCTTGAGCATCCTGTGCATCAGTACCAAATCCAATATACGTTACTTCAATATTTGCAGTTTTTACTCTGGCCGCGGGGTTGTACTTTCCTCTTTGAAAAATTTCAGGTGCAGGAACATTGAAGAAGTGGTCTTCTTTACCAGCATAACAAACTGTGCTAACCATAGTTTTTAGGGTCTCAATTTGAGAGCTATTTTCAGGCTTCTTAAAATCCTGTCCATAAAGAACAACGGTGCCGCTTAGCAAAGTCACAAAAACAAAAATCCACACCCTCATAAATCGTAATTATTCCTTAAACTTATCAAAATGAATTGATTGCTACTAAATCAGATTCCTCGCTTTCAATTCCAGGTATTTATTAATGGTATTTATAGTTAGCTTTTCAGGGCTCGTCAATATTGATTGAATTCCGTATTTCTGAAGTTCTTTTGTTATTAGTTTCTTTTCGTAGCTAAACCGTTCGGCAATAGCCTTGTAATAAATCTCTTTTAAACCCGTTGCCGGGCTATCCGTAACTTTTCTTAATTCGGTATTCTCAAAAAAGATAACCACTAACAAATGAGCTTTATTAAGATTAAGCAAATAAGCCAACTGGCGATGTAAACTATGAATGCTTTCAAAATTGGTAAACAATAAAAGAAGACTGCGCTGTGAAATCTTTCTTCTAATAGTTGAATACAATACTGAAAAATCTGTTTCTAAATAAGCAGTCTTTTGATTGTACAAGACTTCCTGAATGGTTGCCATTTGATTATTCAATCGCGCGGCCGGAAGCATGTTGCCAATCTTATCCTGAAAAGTAATAAGCCCGGCTTTATCTGATTTTTTAATAGCAATGTTGGAAATAACCAACGTAGCGTTAATGGCATAGTCGAGTAAACTCATTCCCGCAAAGGGCATTTGCATTACACGACCTTTATCAATAAGGGAATAAACTTGTTGCGACCGTTCGTCTTGGTATTGATTTACCATTAAGCGCGATCTTCTTGCTGTAGCTTTCCAATTCACGGTTCGAAAATCATCGCCCGAAACGTATTCTTTAATCAATTCAAACTCCTGATTTTGACCAATGCGTCTGATTTTTTTTATACCGGTTTCGGTGAGACGATGACTAATAGCCAACAACTCATACTTGCGCATTTGAATGTAAGACGGATAAACAGGGACCATCTTATCATTTGAAAATTTGAATCTGCGCGAAACTAAATTCAGTTTTGAACTAACTAAAACATTAACAGCACCAAATGAATATTCACCGCGCTTTACTGGCCGTAATGTATAATTGATTACTTTCTGATCGCCTGCATGTAGTGATAAGTTGAATTCTAAATCTCTGCGTTGAAATTGATGCGGGATTTCATCAAACACGCGTAACGCTATTGGGAATGTATAATAGCTTTCCAGATAAATAGCAATTTTGTTTTCATCACCATTACTGAGTTTATCAGCCACCAATCTTTCTCCACGCATGCCAACTTTTGTGCGGAACAATAGAATTATGTCTGTTATGATTGCCGATAAGAAAATGAAAAATAAAATCTTTGGAATGAAGTAACCGCCACCAAGCACAAATGTCAGGATGAAGATCATCACAAGGATACCCACACCTAAAAACACTCGTTTATTAAGATATAGCTGGCGAATTAATTTCATCAACGCGGCACTTCAATTTTATCGACAATTTGTTTCACCACCTCATCAGCGGATATTCCTTCCATTTCTTTTTCAGGACTTAAGATCAGGCGATGACGCAAGACGGGCAACGCTATAAATTTTATATCCTCCGGACTTACAAAGTCGCGGCCATTAATCATTGCATAAGATTTTGCACCCATCAATATTGATATGGAGGCACGGGGAGAAGCGCCCAAAAATAGCATTGGGTTGTTGCGTGTTTCCTGAGTGATCTGAGCGATGTATTGCAACAGATTTTTTTCAACATGTACCTGCTGTGCAAATTGACGAAACGTATGAATTTGTTCTGCTGAGAGAATAGCATTCACTTCCGATACAGCTTGCAATCCCTTCCGTTCATGATGACGTGTGATGATATCAATCTCTTCTTCATGAGTTGGATAATTGACAGCAATCTTAAAAAGGAAACGATCCAATTGCGCTTCAGGTAATCGATAAGTTCCTTCTTGTTCAATCGGGTTTTGTGTAGCCAGCACCATGTAAGGACTTTTCATTTTATGCGTATAGCCATCCACCGTTACCTGACGTTCTTCCATTACTTCAAACAAAGCGGCTTGCGTTTTAGCAGGCGCTCTATTGATTTCGTCAATCAACACAATGTTTGAAAAGATAGGGCCAGCTTTAAATTCAAACTCCGAAGTTTTTAAATTATAAACTGATGTCCCCAACACATCGGAAGGCATGAGGTCGGGTGTAAATTGAATTCTCGAAAAATCGACCGAAATAATTTTTGCGAGAAGTTTTGCTGTAAGAGTTTTTGCTACACCGGGCACGCCCTCAATCAACACATGCCCATCAGCCAGTATGGCCGTTACGAGCAAGTCGAGCATGGTTTCTTGACCTACAATTACTTTTCCTATTTCTGATTTAATTTT
>JBBSBG010000236.1:0-5151 GCA_038251495.1 Cytophagales bacterium | reverse complement strand
TATTTAAATAAAGAACGTGCCTCGGAAGAGCTATTAGCTGCTGTGAGTCGTGTGCTTTCAGGTAGGAAATACATTACCAGTAATATTGCGGAAAAACTCGCAGAAACAGTAAATGATAAGGCAACGGGTCAGCTTCACGAATTACTTTCAGATCGGGAAATGCAAGTTCTTCAGCTCATCGCCTCCGGAAAAGCAGTTTCTGACATTGCCGATCAACTATCCCTTAGCGTAAACACCATCAGTACTTACCGCACACGCGTACTCGAAAAACTTGCCATTCGTAACAATGCTGAACTTACCCGTTACGCTATAGACAATTCATTAGTATAGTCAGTGTTTGTAGTACAAACAACCACATGATTTTCAATATTTCCACTAGTTAAAACTCCTTTCACTAGTTGTTACTTTGTATCATAAAAAAAACAAGCATGATGAGCAACAATTCAATAGCGCTGAAAATAATCACAGTAGAGGACTCTCCCATTGTAGTAGATAGAGTTCAATCCCTGCTCAACGAAATCAGCTCTACCGAATTTAAGGGTAATGCAACAAATATTTCTTCCGCTTTAAATCTGATAAAAGTAGAACAACCCGATGTTGTCATTCTTGATATCTCCCTAGAGGAAGATAAACCAAGGGCATCTGGAATCAATTTACTAATCGACATCCGTAAAAAATATCCTGACCTTATCATTATTATGTTTACGAATCTATCAGAACCTCAGTATCGAAATAGTTGTATGGCGCTTGGGGCAAATTACTTTTTCGATAAATCAAACGAGTTCGAGAAGATAACAGAAGTATTGGAAGAGGTTATTAAAAATAGGGAGCAGGTTAAAAAACTAGCGATATGATTATTAACAACGCTTTTTGGTTCCACGTTTTAAACTGGTTTGGGGTATCCCCAATTGTTACAACTGGTGCGTTTGAATGTGAATACGCAAGTGGCACAGCTGGTATGTACTGTCTTTTCTTAAATCAACCACCCAACCGATATGAAACTCCTTGATGATAAAATAAGGATTCTTCATTTGGAAGATGATCCAGATGACGCATTTATGGTTTCGCGCCTTTTAAAAAAAGCAAACCTTAATTGTGAAATTGAAGTAGTTGACACACGAAAGAAGTTTGAGCAATCGCTCGTGGAGTTTGAACCAGACATTATTATAAGTGACCATCACCTTCCCTCTTTCGACTCCATGGAGGCGTTGACTATGCTAAAAAATTCCGGAAGCCAAATTCCTTTTATTTTACTTACAGGAACAGTCAGTGAAGAGTATGCAATAGCAACGATGCGTGAAGGGGCTTCCGATTATCTGTTAAAAGATCGGCCCCAGCGATTGACGGCTTCCATCCGCGATTCACTTGAAAAATTTCACCTGAAAGCCGAACAGAAAAAGGCATATGAAAAAGTAGCATTGGGTAGAGCCGAATTACTAAAATTAAATAACCGCTTGATGCTTGCCACTAGTAGCGCGGGTATGGGAATTTGGGAATGGGACCTTGTCAATAATCGGCTTACCTGGGATGACGGTATGCACCAGCTTTATAAAATAGATATTAACCAACTCGGATCTTACGAAGGATGGTTATCCTGTTTACATTCTCAAGATAGGGAACGGGTAAGTGAAGAAATTGCGCTCGCCATTGCTGGTGAAAAAGAATACAATACCGAATTTAAGATTGTATGGAAAGACTCCGCAGTGCGCTACATAAAGGCCACAGGTATTGTTGAACACGATGAATCAGGAACTGCCCTGCGGATGGTTGGAATGAACTGGGACGTTACGCAAGAAAGAGCCAACGAAAAGAAAATACGCGAATCGGAAACATTGCTGAGCAATATCAACGCGAACTCTGCTGATATGATTTGCATGGTGAGTGAAGAGGGTAAATTTATTCACGTTAGCGCGGCCAGTGAAATGGTGTTGGGTTATACACCTGCAGAACTTATAGGGAAACGTATTTTTGATTTTACGTATCCCGAAGATCTAGAGAAAACAATCAAGTCGGCAAATCACGTATTGGATGGCACCCTGCTCAGCAACTTCGAAAATCGATTTGTACGAAAAGATGGCGCAATCGTAACGCTTTCCTGGTCTGCCCGATTGGATGAAGTCGACCGGGTAAGGTATGGCGTGGCACGCGATGTAACGGAGCACAAAAAAATACAGGCGGAAAATGAAAAGCTTGCGCGCATCGCAAGCTTAACCGTTAACGCTGCTATTGTAACGGATGCCGAAGGCAGAATCATCTGGGTAAATAAAGGCTTCGAGCGAATTACCGAATATTGTTTTGAAGAGGTAGTTGGAAAAAAACCAAGCGCTTTTTTGCAAGGCTTAGCAACCGATCCGGTAACGATTGGTGCGATGCGCGAGGCGATTAAACAAGGGCAAAGCTTCAGGGGTGAGATATTAAACTACGGCAAATCGGGGCGTCAGTATTGGCTGGATCTTGAAATTAGTCCATTGACAGATAGCAACGGCAAGCTCTCAGGATTTATGGCCATTGAGCAAGACATTACCGATCGCAAAAAATCGGAGCAAGAAAATTATGATCTGATTAAAAGATTAGAAAAAAGGAATCGGGATTTACAACAATTTTCATACATCATATCCCATAATCTACGGGCGCCCATTGCAAAAATTTCAGGACTGGCAAGTATTATTCAACCCGATAATGAAGAGAATAATTTCTTGATGCAAAAATTAACCGAGGAGACAATACTATTGGATGAAGTAATTAGAGATATCAATGTCATTATTTCAGCAAGAAAATCGGAAAGGGAGAAAATGGAGTATGTTTTAGTTAAGTCAGAGTGTACCCTTGTGCTGCAATCACTCGATACGGATATTGTGAAAAGTGGAGCGCAGGTACATTTAGATTTTTCAGAAGCAAAGGGGATCACTACCATCAAAAGCTATCTCCATAGTATTATCCTTAATCTAGTTTCAAATGCAGTCAAGTATCGTTTGCCAAATGTTCCTCCTACCATACATATTAAGAGCACACAAGACGACACGTTTGTATGCTTATCTGTAAAGGATAATGGCAGCGGCATTGATCTGGAAAAGAACAAATCAAAAATATTTGGACTGTACAAAAGATTTCACGGAGCTGACATTCCTGGCAAAGGTGTGGGGCTACATTTGGTAAAGACTCATGCCGAATCGTTAGGTGGCCATGTAGAAATAGAAAGCGAGTTAAATGAAGGAACAGAGTTTAAAGTTTATTTACCAAAGAATTATGGAAACAATGACAACAGCAACAACTAAGCGGATTTTATTAGTGGACGATGATCCTATAACAAACCTGATCAACAAAAAAATCATTACCCTTAATACGCCCTATACGGTAGAGGCTTTTACGAATGCAAATGAGGCGCTAGACCAATGCAAGAATTGTTTGGCGTTAGCCTCAGAGCAATTTCCGGATGCAATTTTTTTAGATATCAACATGCCCATCATGGATGGTTGGGAGTTTTTAGATCAATTTGAAAAAATTCCATTTGCTACAAGAAGTAAATGCAGTGTGCTTCTGCTCACTTCTTCTATTGATTCAGAGGATATTGAGAAATCAAAAACATACAAATCAGTGTGTGATTTTATTTCCAAACCGCTTACAATAAATAAAATTGAAATGCTTAAGAGTATTAGCCCAGCTGAAGGATTTTAACACAAGCCCATTACCACAATGTTTGATACAATAAAAAAAGCGGTTGGTTCTTTGCTAATCATTCACAAAAGGAAAGACTCAACCATACAAAAGTTTAAGGAGGAGCTGGCAGAGGCCACCAGAAAATGTGAGCTATTGGCAAACTCAATTGGTGATACTATTTGGGACTGGGATATTGCGAATAATAAAATAGTTTGGAGCGATGGTTTTAGAACCATGTTTGGATATGAAGATTTTAAAGATTTGCATTCATACGCTTCATGGTTTGACAATATTCATCCAGCAGACAGAGAAGAGGTAATAACCGGGCTAAAAGAAGTCTTTGACCAGAAAGAACCTTCTTGGAAATCGTTGTATCGATTTCGCTGCTCAAGCGGTATTTACAAACACACGTACAGCCGCGGCCACATCTTGTATGAGGGCGGTAAACCTTGCAGGTTGATTGGTGCCATTCAGGATATTGACCAACGAATGGATGCCCTGCAAGAGGTTGAAAAACTTTCACTGGTAGCCAGTAAAACAGACAATCTCGTTATCATTACCGATGCGCAAGAAAGAATTGAGTGGGTTAATGAGGGATTGATTAAAAGAACAGGATACTTAAAGACCGAACTAATTGGAAAGACACCAAACTTCTTACAAGGGCCTGAAACGAATCAAGAGACTTTGATTCAAATGCGCAAGAACGTTAGTGCCGGTAAATCGGTTACAGAAGAATTGGTAAACTATACTAAAACTGGTCAAAAAATTTGGCTTAAAATTAATATCAATCCTGTATTTGATCAAAATAAAAATCTAGTTCGATTGATTTATGTAGCCACAGATATTACTGCGCATAAAGACTATGAAAATAAAATTACAAGCATTGCGAATGATCTTTCCGATCTGATTGAAAACGCAAATGCCGTTATTTTCGGAACCGATGAGCACTATCAAGTAAACGAATGGAACGCTTGTGCTGCTGCATCGATTGGGTACTCGAAACATGAGGTGATAGGAAAGAAGTTGACAAATTTTTTAGTGGATGCTGAGCAAAGCAAAAATATGGATAAGCTTTGCGAGCAAGTTTTGAAAGGTGCGAAATTAAGCCTTCAGCAATTTCAGATAGTAAACAGAATGGGAGGTCACGACACCTTACTAGTCAGTGCTACACCACGCAAAAATTCAATGGGTAAAATTATAGGTATGCTGGTGGTCGGTCAGGATATTACTGAGCTGACTGAATATAGAAATTCCCTTGGGGAGAAAGTAAAGGAGCGAACTGAAAAGTTGGCGTCAGCGCTAACAAAAGAAAAGCAATTAGTGGAATTAAAAAATCAGTTAGTGGCAATTGCTTCGCGCGAATTCCGAACTCCCCTATCCACTATTGATTTTACAACCAACTTCCTAAACGAACACTTTGAAAGGCTTTCGCCCAATTAAGTAAAAAGCAAATTGGAAAAAATAGAAAAACAAGTAGTTCATATGACTTCTCTC
>JBBSBG010000235.1:0-5163 GCA_038251495.1 Cytophagales bacterium | reverse complement strand
TATTTTTTTGTTGCTAATGATTCCCAGTTGGGGAGTTATGGCTCAAGATAGAATGGTTACGGGTAAGGTAACATCTGCAGACGATGGTACGGCTTTACCCGGTGTGAACGTGTTGGTGAAAGGTACAAGTAATGGTACTGTAACCAATAGTCAAGGGGTTTACTCCTTGTCAGTGCCTGAATCAGGTACGCTTTCATTTTCATTTATTGGTTTTACTCCTGTGGAGCTAGCTGTAGGTGCCCAATCCGTTATTGATGTTGCATTAACAACAGATATAACAGAATTATCTGAAATTGTGGTAACGGGTTATGGAACTCAGGAGAAACGGAAAATGACTTCTGCTCAAACAACTATTTCAGGAGATGCACTTGCTACACTTGCCGCACCAAGTTTTGATACTCAGTTGGCAGGAAGAAGCGCTGGGGTTCAAGTGATAGTAGGTACGGGTATAATAGGACAAGCGCCAACAATTAATATTAGAGGGGTAAATTCCATTTCCTCAGGAACCTTTCCGTTGGTTGTAGTTGATGGAGTACCCATGGTAACCGGAAATCAAAGTTCCGTTACGCCTACTAACCCCCTTGCAGATATAAACCCGAATGATATTGCCTCGTATGATATTTTAAAAGACGGAGCAGCGACTGCAATTTATGGTTCGCGTGCAGCTAATGGTGTTATTTTAATTACTACCAAGCGTGGAACTAAAGGTAAAGGAAAGGCTAAAGTGGATCTTTCTATCACTTCGGGCTTTAGTGAAGCTGTAAATAAATTTGATTTGCTTAATTCGGACGAATTTATTCTGATTGCAAATGAGAAACTGGCAAACTCAGGAAATACGCCTGGTGCTTTTGCAAACCCCGATGGTGTGGAGACTGATTGGCAGGATGCAATCCTTCGCAGAGGTATGTTTACAAATTATAATTTGGGTGTTGGAGGTGCAAATGAATCCACGAACTATTACTTCTCAGTTGGTTATCAAAAACAGCAGGGAGCTGTAGTCGCAAATGATTTCGATCGTGTTTCATTCAGAACTAACCTGGATCACAAATTCAATAAGTTTTTTGAAGTAGGCACGGGGCTTTCGGTTAACAGAAACAATACAACTGGTCTTAATTCCGGAACAAATGCTTTATCAGGAAATATTTCAGCTGGTTTAAGGTTGTTCCCAAATGTGTCGGCTTTTGATGTTAATAATCCTACCGGGTATAACCTCTCTTCAGACGGTTCAATTTTAGGATCGGGACCAAATACAAGAAACATAGATAATAATTATACGAATTCTCAATTTGTTTTAGATAATAATAAATTCAGAGCTTCCAATGATCGGGTATTGGGTAACATTTATGCAAAAATTAATATTTTAAAAGGCCTCAGTTTCAAAACGCAATATGGAATTGACTATTTGGGTAATCAGGATTTCCAATCGTTGGACCCACGGCATGGGGACGGACGGGGATCCAATGGTATTGTGTTTCAGCAATACAGACAAGTAACCCGATGGAATACGCAAAACACGCTAAATTTTAACGAAGATTTCGGTAAGCATAGTTTTGATGTAGTGGCTGGTGTTGAGTTTCAGCAGACAACAGTTAATAGCTTTTTTGGTCAGGGAGCTAACTTTTCGAATGTGTTTTTTATTCAGGACAACCTGATCAGTAACCAGTTTGTTACTCCCACTTCAGGAGGAACGTATGCTCAGAATGGTTTCTCATCTTATTTTGGTCGCTTAAATTATTCGTTTAACGAGAAATATTTGTTGGGCGCTAGTGTTAGAAATGATGCGCTGTCGAACTTGCCTGAAGAAACAAGAAATGGTCTGTTCTATGGTGGATCGTTTGGTTATCGACTTTCGCAGGAACAATTCTACCAAAACTTAGGCATAACAGATATTTTGAATGAAGTGAAACTACGCGGAAGTTATGCACAGGTAGGCAATGTGGATATTGGATTCTTTCCCTATCAAAGTTTGTATGGTGCAGGAAGATATGGAAGCCAAAATGGTGCGAGTTTCTCACAAGCCGGTAATCCGCTTCTCCAATGGGAAACGAGTAAAAAGTTAAACTTCGGAGCGGATTTTGGTTTCTTTAATAATAAAATTTCATTTGTCATCGATTATTTTATTAACGATGTAGATGGACTGATATTGAATGCGCCAACAGTTCCATCTGTGGGTATTCCAGACAACTCTATAAGTCAGAACGTAGGAGCAATAACGAATAGAGGGTTAGAGTTAACGGTAAATGCAACCCCTATTAGCAGTGCTAGTGGCTTCAGGTGGGATTTGAGTGCCAATTTTACTTCCATCAATAACGAGGTAACAGCATTGGCCAGAAATACTTTGGGTGTAACACTTCCGCTTATTAACAACTATCAGATAACACGCGAGGGCGATACTCAAAACTCCCTCTATGGATTTGTGTATGCAGGTGTCAATCCATCAAACGGGCATCCACTCTACGAAAAAGGCAATGGTGCAATTGTTCAACGAAATGGAAATACGGGTACGTATTCATATTATAACCCCGCTAATGGTGTTGATGAAACAGTAACAACTGTAGATGGAACTCCGGCAACTCTTAGCACGGCTGATGTAAGTGCTGGAGGCGACCGTAGAATCTTAGGATCAGTACTTCCCAAATATTATGGTGGTTTTACTAATACGTTTAGTTACAAGGGACTTTCCTTAGAAGTTTTCTTGCGCTTTCAGGGCGGCAATCAAGTATACAACCAAACAAAACAGGACAATCTGTTAAATCAGGATTTTACTAATGGAGGTATTGGATTGTTAGACCGCTGGACACCAGAAAATACTAACACAGATGTTCCCAAAATGTGGCTCAATAGGAATCAGCAGGTAAATCAGTCAGGTGCTGCCATATCCCGATTTGTGGAGAACGGAGATTTCTTAAGGGTTCAAAACATCATCCTTAGCTACAATCTACCTAAGTCATTATTGGATAAGACAGGTGAATTCAACTTGTCAAGTGTCAGGCTCTTTGCTCAGGCGCAGAACTTGTTTACGTTCACAAAATATACGGGTATAGATCCTGAATTGGGTGGGGGTGCAACTGCTGGTGTCGGAGGATCTATTGGGGTTGGTTTGGATAATAATACAAATCCAATTTTTAGAACATTCACCTTCGGTATAAATGTTGGCTTTTAATTTAAGTAATTATGAAAAATATAATTAATAACTATTTTGTAAGATTAACGCTGGCCTCGCTGCTATTGGTAGCCTCGGCCTGCCAAGATATATTAGAATTTCAGCCCGCAACATCATTATCTAATACAACCGCGTTTGCAACACCCGGAACTATTGAACTGACGGTTGTTGGAGTTTACAATGCAGCTCAGTCGGGCTTCTACTTGGGTGGAGCGGTTCGTGGTTATCCGTTTGGTGCTGCTCATGTGCAGCAAGGCGATAATCGGGGTGAAGATGTAATTAGTACTCAGGGATTCTATGGCATTACCTACGATGCAGCCTATGACCCAACTACAGCAAATAATGACTTTATGTGGCAAACGCTTTATGCGTTGATTAACCAGGCCAACGTGGTATTGGATGGATTGAACAATGCAACCGCAGGCCCTTTATTGACACAACAGACAATTAATGAATTCTCGGGTGAAATGCTCTTTTTAAGAGCACTTGCGCACCATGAATTGTTGAAACATTTTGCCCGTCCATACTCAGATAATCCAACCGCTCCCACTGGGGGAATTGTCTATCGCTCAACTCCGATAGCGGATGGTGCAGCGGCAGATATTGGCGCGCAGGCAGGACGAATTTCGGTGCAGGAATGTTATGATTTAATTATAGCAGACTTGAATTTGGCGGAGACTAATTTGCCTGAGACCAGATCAAGTACTTCACTCAAGATTTCACGCGCTACAAAAGCTGCAGCAGTTGCTATTAAAACACGCGTTTATCTTCATATGGGTCAATGGGCTCAAGTTGTAACTGAGGGTAATAAACTGGCAGCTGGAAATTCAGCACCTTTTGCGCCAGCTACAGGTTTCGGAACTTATTCCTTAACAGCTACCCCGCTTGGTCCATTCACCGCTGCGGGTAGCAAGAATAATACGGAGTCCATTTTCTCAATTGAGAATAATGATGTTGATAATCCTGGTGTTAATGGTGCCTTGCCGAGTTTCTATAGTGTCTCGAGAGCTCCAACAAATGGTAGAGCCTTGGTTTGTATCAGCCCAGTGCTGTGGAACAATCCTTGGTTTCTTGATTCTGATTTAAGAAAAGGTTCTACTATGGTCGAGAATGATGCAGCAGGCCCTGGCAGAGCAGCTACATTTACTAAAAAGTATTCTGATGTGGTGGCTAGAACTGACAATGCACCTATAATTCGGTATGCAGAAGTTTTATTAAATATTGCTGAGGCAATTCAAAGGCAAGCGGGTGCACCGGATGGTCGCGCGTTGGCTTTGTTGAATGCAGTACGTAACAGATCAGTGACAGTGCCAGCGGATCGTTTTACGTTGGCCAGTTTTGCCACGTCAAATGACCTTATTACCGCTGTATTAAGAGAAAGAAGGATTGAATTTGTGTGTGAAGGATTGCGTTGGAGTGATATACACCGGTTGGCGCAAGACGCTACATTCGGCACC
Organism: Cytophagales bacterium; assembly: GCA_038251495.1. Taxonomy (GTDB): domain Bacteria; phylum Bacteroidota; class Bacteroidia; order Cytophagales; family Cyclobacteriaceae; genus ELB16-189. The sequence goes on along the minus strand of JBBSBG010000235.1, from coordinate 543 downwards.
GGGGGGATACCGGCAAAGGGAAACAGAACAATTACAAACTGGTCTGGTTTCTATAGAACGGTTGCAAATCCAACTCCGCCAGCATTTGGTTTGCAAGCGGCTATTCCATACGCTGATAGACGCTTTTTGTGGCCTATCCCAGCATCAGAAACAAATGTTAACCCAGTTTTAGCTCAACAACAAAATCCTGGTTACTAGCATCTGCTAAGTATTTATTGAAAGAGGGCTACTGATGAAGATAGCCCTCTTTTTTTATTGACTGATTCTACTTTTTCTTATTGAGATTTCTGGAATGAAAACTGAGAAATATTTGTGACTTAAGTAACTTAACGACTGGAGCTTCACAAAGTATATTAATGACTTTTGAGAATACAGTTGCAGACATAATCTCTTGTTCCATCTTCCAAACTTGTAAACTCCTTCTCATACCCAATCCCCTTCAGCTTATCCATATTCGCTTCAGTGAAATACTGATACTTATCGCGAATATCATTGGGCGTATCAATAAACTCTATGTTTTCCGGTTTGTTTAATGCACCGAAT
>JBBSBG010000234.1:0-5183 GCA_038251495.1 Cytophagales bacterium | reverse complement strand
TGGGGGTGAATTTATTCCTGCTCTTGAAGAAGGAGATTTTGCTGTGGATACACGAGTGCTGACAGGAAGTAATCTTGGTGTGTCCGTTAATGCCACACTTATGAGCGAAAAAATATTACTTGAAAATTTTCCTGAGGTAATTAAAGTAGTTGGTAAAATAGGCAGTGGCGAAGTGCCAACAGATCCAATGCCAATTGAAGCCAGTGACTTAATGGTAATTTTAAAACCTAAGAAGGAGTGGACCTCGGCAACCACATTTAATGAATTGGCTGAAAAGATGGGCAAGGCACTGGAAGCCATACCGGGTGTAACATTCGGATTTCAGTACCCAGTGCAAATGCGCTTTAACGAATTAATGACTGGCGCCCGACAAGATGTTGTATGCAAAATATTTGGCGAAAATCTGGATACGCTTGCGCTCTATGCCAATAAACTTGGAACCATAATTAATACCGTTGAAGGAAGTACAAATTTATATGTAGAAGCTATTGGCGGCATGCCACAAATTGTGATCAGTTACAATCGAGCTGTTATTGCTCAATATGGATTGAACATAGCTGAAATAAATCGAATCATAAATACTGCCTTTGCCGGCCAAAGTGCCGGGCTGGTTTTTGAAAATGAAAGAAGATTTGATCTGGTGGTAAGGATGGAAGGCGGACAACGAAAAAATTTGGAGGATGTGCAAAATCTTTTAATACCAACGACCAGTGGCAATCAAGTTCCCTTAAACCAACTAGCCAACATAGAAATTAAAGATGGCCCTAATCAGATTCAGCGGGAAGATGCAAAAAGAAGAATCATTGTTGGATTTAACGTGCGCGGCCGCGATGTGGAAACTATTGTTACTGAACTTCAAAAGAAAATAGACGCAAACCTTAAGTTTCCGAGTGGCTATTATGTTACGTATGGCGGAGCTTTCGAAAACTTAAATGCCGCAAAGAAAAGATTAAGCATCGCGGTTCCCGTATCGCTTGTCCTTATTTTCGTCATGCTTTACTTTGCATTCAATTCAGTAAAGCACGGGCTATTAATTTATACCGCTATTCCACTCTCCGCCATTGGCGGAATCTTCGCTTTGGCTATACGAGGCATGCCGTTTAGCATTAGCGCTGGTGTAGGTTTTATTGCACTATTCGGTGTTGCGGTTTTAAATGGAATTGTACTTGTGGCTGAGTTTAATCGACTCAAAGCAGCCGGTGAGTTAAATCTTAATCAAATTGTTTTGTCAGGTACAAAGGTTCGGTTGCGTCCAGTGCTTATGACTGCGCTTGTAGCATCGTTAGGATTTCTGCCAATGGCATTGAGCAATGGGGCTGGTGCTGAAGTTCAACGACCCTTAGCTACCGTTGTGATTGGTGGATTGTTGATTGCTACATTTCTCACGCTTTTTGTTCTTCCCATCTTATACATTTTATTAGAATCTAGAACAGGAAGAAAGGGTAACAAAAAAGTGCACGTTGCTGCCATAACATTAATTCTTTCCTTGTTCTTATTCGCTAAAGAATCCAATGCTCAAACTCCAATAACTTTAAATCAAGCAATAGATACGGCCGTTGTTAATAATCTATTAGTTAAGAACGAGCGGCTAAAAGCTGAGTATCAAAAACAACTTATTAAAACAGGAGCAAACATTCCTCAGACAACTTTAATTGGCGAGTATGGTCAAATAAACAGTGCTTTTTCTGATAATCGATTTGTTATCAATCAAAACATCAACTTTCCAACTGTATATTCTAACCAAAAGGCCTTACTTAGAGAAGAGTGGAAGAGCAGTGTCTTAAACGTTGCCGTTAAAGAATCGGAACTTAAACGGCAGGTGTCGCAGGTATTTTATATGCTTGCCTATCTACAGAAAAAGAAAAAACTATTACAGCAAAACGATAGTTTGTATAACGAGTTTCTCGTGAAAGCTAATTTGCGCTTTGCTGTTGGAGAAACTAATATTCTTGAAAAAATGACTGCCGAAACACAACGCGGTCAAATAGCCATTCAGTTAAATCAGCTAAATGCAGACTTGGATCTGTTGCAGGCGCAGTTTCAACTTCTGTTAAATACACCAACCTTACTGGTCCCTGCTGAAGAAGATTTCAAAATGGCAAGAATTGAAACGGTTGACACGGCTTCTATTATTCAACACCCAATACTCCAATATTTAAAACAACAAAAAGCAATTTCACTTAACTTCACTCGCTTAGAAAAATCAAGGCTGATGCCAGATTTATCTTTTGCATACAACAATATGAGCATGCGCGGTACCGGTGCAAATGAAATTGTATATACAGGGTCTACCCGGTTTCAATCTGGTCAGATTGGGTTAGGAATTCCGTTGTTTTATGGATCTCAAAAGGCGCGAATAAATGCTTCCAAATCGATGCAGATAATGAATGAGACAAGCTACCAGGCAGGGGTGCAGCAATTAACAATCGAATACAAAAAAGCATTTACTCAATATGTCAATTTTTCTAAAGCAGTTGATTACTTCGAACAGTCCGCATTGAAAAATGCTTCACTAATCAGTGAAACTGCCACTAAACAATTTGCCAATGGCGGTATCAATTATTTGGAGTGGGTACTGTTGACTAACCAGGCAATCACAATCAAAAATGAATACCTCATTGCGGTAAACAATCTGAATGAAAGCATCATTCAACTTAATTATCTTTTTAACAAGTAGAACTTACAGACGCCATTATGGAAAACATACTATTCAGTCGTACTCTTTTCAACAAAACAGTTCTATCCACTTTATCGGCAAGCATACTTGGATTTGCAATGATTGCTTGTTCATCAAAAAATGAAGCGCCAACGACAGATGTTGTTCAGCATAATGAAGACATCGTTACGCTAACTGCCGATCAATATAAAAACGCAAGCCTGTCATTTGGAATGATTGAGCAAAAATCTATCTCCAGCACATTAAAAGTGAACGGGCGAGTTGAAGTGCCGCCACAAAATATGATTTCGGTAAGTGTGCCTATGGGTGGCTATTTAAAATACACTCAACTGCTACCCGGTATGCACCTGAACAAAGGTGATGTGATTGCCGTGATGGAAGATCAACAGTATGTTCAGTTACAACAAGACTTCTTAATCGCCAAATCAAGACTCAAAAACGTTTCGAATGAATATGAGCGCCAAAAAGAACTTAACCAAAGCAAGGCTACTAGCGACAAGGTTTTTCAACAAACGGAATCCGATTTCACAACAGAAAAAGTAAATGTAAAAGCACTCGGTGAACGGCTTCGGCTGATTGGTGTAAACCCGGATAAGCTGGATGAAAATACGATGTCCAGAAGCATTAACATTTATTCCCCAATTGATGGGTATGTTTCGAAAGTGAATGTGAATATTGGCAAATACATGCAACCCAGCGAAGTGCTCTTTGAATTAATTAACCCGGCCGATATTCATTTGGCTTTAACGATTTTTGAAAAAGATCTTGACAAAATTTTTATCGGGCAAAAAGTTTTCGCTTACAACAACAGCCAGCCTGAAACGAAACATGAGTGTGAAATTATTCTAATCGGTAAAAATCTATCTGTGGAAAGAAGCACAGAGGTACATAGCCATTTTGAGGATTACGACAAGAGCCTCGTTCCTGGGATGTACATGAACGCTGACATTGAAATAAAAAATAATACTGCTTATGCGTTGCCTGTAGAATCAATCGTGAGGTTTGAGAATAATCAATATATTTTTGTTGAGGACAAGGAAAACTTTAAAATTGAACAGGTTCTAACGGGTGCTTCTGAAAATGGATTTCTTGAAATCATTGGGGGTGAAAATTTGGTTGGCAAAAAGATTGTTATCAATGGAGCTTACAATTTGCTAATGAAAATGAAAAACCAAGTCGAAGAGTAGGGGCATTATCTTAAATTATTAAAATCCGGAAAAAGCGTTTTAAGTTTTTATCAAATCTTACCATAAATCAAACTTGTTCATTAATGAGTTGGGCCTTCAACAAGAAACAAATCACAGCAACACTTATAGTAATTTTGGCAATAATCTATTCGTTTGCTCAGCCAATGGATAATATTGCCTCCAAAGAAAAATTTTGGAAAAAGCTCATAGTCCCCACCTCACTTATTGCGGTCGGTTTAATTGCTATTGATGAGGATAATTTTGTGAGTCGCTTTCACGTATTGGAGGAGAGACAAGAAAATTTCAGTGGCTTCAGTTCTCGCCTTGATGATTATTTTCAATATGCTGCCATTGTGGTTGCTTATGGGCTTGAGATAGCCGGAATAAAAGGTAAAAATAATGCCATTGAAAAATCGATCTTGCTACTCAAGTCTGAATTGCTAATGACTGCGATTGTATTTACTCTCAAAAATACAACTAATGTGCAAAGACCAGATGGCTCTTCCTATAATTCATTCCCGTCTGGCCATACGGCTCAAGCATTTGTTGCTGCCACATTTCTTCATAAAGAATATGGTTCCAAAAGTATTTGGTATAGCATAGGTGGCTATACCATGGCAACAGCAATAGGAACCTTCCGGGTTATTAACAATCGACATTGGATTTCGGATGTATTAGTTGATGCCGGTATTGGTATTTTATCAACTGAGTTAGTCTATGTAACTCATCAATATAAGTGTACAAATCAAAAATGAAATTAGCTTTGATTCCAACAGCAGGAAAAAAATCTTATGGTTTGTATGCTTGTCTCAAGTTTTAAAATCTAGTCTTTGGAATTTCTTTCAAATCTTACCACAAGGGATTTACTCATTTACGGATTGGGCTTCTTTGCTCAATCACTCTTTGGTGCGCGTATTTTGGTTCAGTGGATTCTTTCGGAGCGTGAAGGTCGCGTTGTATCCCCCACATTATTCTGGATTTTCAGTTTATGTGGTTCGTTTTTATTCCTTGTTTATGGAATCCTAAGATCAGACCCAGTTATCCTATTCGGTCAAACCATTTCATTTTATATCTACATCCGTAACCTGCAGTTAAAAAGATTCTGGGTTCGAATTCCACTCGTGCTAAGAATTGTCATCACACCGCTTCCGGTAATCTTATTTTTAGGAACCGCTTTTTACAACCCCGTTTCAATCAATACCATCTTTGATAGAACCGATTTTAGTGATTCAATAATCGTTGTTGGAAGTATCGGTCAATTACTCCTTAATTTCAGATATTTCTATCAATGGTATTTTTCCGAAAAGGCAAATGAGTCA
>JBBSBG010000233.1:0-5191 GCA_038251495.1 Cytophagales bacterium | reverse complement strand
TACTCGGTGGCCAACAAATGGGGCAAACAAGGCTGGACATTGATGGAGTTAAAGAAAGTTTCAAAAAGTCTTTGCTTAGATGCGTTGCAAACTTCTTATTGCACGGTGACGCCTAAAAAGTTGGCTGCCTTGGTGCGAACTTCGGTAGAGTAATTCTTACCCTTATTCTCAATCCGTTGGTTATCGGATTTATTTTTCTTATGAACCCGTAGCAGTTGTCTTTGACTTTTCCAACTCGCATGCAATTGGCAATAATAACTCTTGGTGATATTATTGCACTTGCTGTTAATGCAAAGTTTGTTGGAATCGCGTCATTGTCAATCAATCTTTTTATTTTACCACTGTCGATTTTAGTTCTTCGGCTTTTTTCCTTCCTGCTTTGTAGTTGGGGTCAAGGTTAATAGCTTTATCGAGGTAAATTATTGTTTGACTTCTGTCTTTATAACCTTTATGTTGTTTTGCCCAAGCCCAATAAGTAAAGCTCATAATTTTCCAATTAGCATATTCTACATTTTCGTTTTGTTTTTTGATGATTGATTGAAAATCTAGTTTGGCAAATTTTCGTTTTGTGAAAAAAATCCAAGGTAAATTTTCAGCAACGCTTCCCCTTAAAAATTCTGGCAAGTAGCTAATGTTAGCATACTTATTTACTGCATCGTCAAACAACACAAAGGCTTCTCCAAGTAGTTTTAATTTTTTTGTTTCAGCTCCGGTTAATGATAATGCTGAAGCTCTGTAAGAAGCTATAAATGGCATTAATTCTTCGGTTGTTGATGGCGAATTAAATAACTCACTCAATTGGTCAAAACTTTTTTTAGCATAACCCTTGTATTCAGTTTTTGAAAGAAACGATAAGTTTAAAGCTGTTTCGTGGTAAATTATTCCAAGTCTTGCCCTGGTAAGCTCGTTTGGTTCTCTCTGAAATTGTAGCTCCACGTCTCTGAGTTTTACTTTCAATTCGGCTGTGTCAATAAGTTCCATCACATCATCTAATTGATGTTCAAATGTTTTCACTTTTGAAAAGTTTAAGTGCTGTGCAGTTAAGTAGTTTGTAATTGTCATTGCCGTAATGATTAAAGTTAAAATTTTGTATTTCATTTTTTACTATTTTAAATGAGATACAAATGTGCACTGGCAACAACCCTAAAAACGATGACTTAAGTTAAGACTTTTGTTTATGGAATATTCTGCTTCTAATTCGACTCAAACTTTCTGGACTTACGCCTAAAAAATTGGCAATATATTTTTGTGGAATTCGCTGGAATAGGTCGGGTTGTTTTTTTATTAAATTTTGAAATCTTTCTTCTGGCTTGTCGGATGATAAAGACATTGCAATTTCAGTAGCTCTTTGTGCAACTTCCTCAGCCATAAGGCGCCCAAAGGTTTCGTATTTGCTACATTCTTTATAGAGTTTATGAAGGTTTTGTTTGTTGATTAGAAAAACTGCTGTGTTTTCCATTGCCTGCAAATTCATTTTTCCTACTTTGTCGTTAGTGAAACTTTGGAAGTCTGTTACCCAGGCATTGTCAAAGGAAATATCGCAAGTTTTCTCTACTCCATCTTTAATGTGAAAATGCCGGATAGAGCCGTACGCAATAAAGGCAATGAAATCGCAAACTTTGTTGTTTTGATGCAGGAATTCTTTTTTCTTTAAAGTACTTTCTTCAAAATAGTTGTCAATAAGTTCAAGTTCTATATCCGAAAGTGGTACTGTTTGTTTGCAATATTTTTTAAGTTTTTCGTACATCTTGAGTCGCTATATAAATAACTGCCAATATCCGGATAAATTTAGTTACAGGTATATTCTAAATGTCCGGTATCCGCTGAATTGCCAGAAAATACCAGTTATGTTTTGTGCATCTTCGTAGATAAAATCTCTACTTCTTCTCAACCACTTCAATATCCAACTGCTGTATCAACGCTTCTTTCTCGGGTGTGAGCGTAAAAAATATTGATACGTTTTTCTTCTTGCCTTCCAAAGTAAAACTTCCACGCAGTTGATTTTGAACAATCAGTTCGGTGGTTTTTATAATGCCGCCTGCTTCTTCAAAAACTTTTTGAGTGGCGGCCGTTCGTCTTTCAAGCGATTCATCTAAAAAGAAATTCTCGGCAAAGATTTTAGTTTCAGCTTCATTCCAGTCAGGCAGTAACTTAACTAGTTCAGCCTGCCTCTGTAATAATATTTCTGTTGGTGCCAAAGCTCTTGGCTTTAATCCCGCAAGGGAAATTAATGTATCAAATGCAATGGCATTAGCGGCACTGGGTGCTCCATACGTGTGATTACTGAATGACACAATGCCAATTCCATACTCAGGATAGATGCGCCACTCGCTACCAAAACCCGGTAAGCCACCACTGTGCGAAATGCGAACCACCCCATTACAATCTTTCCGCCAACCCAATCCGTAGCCATACCCAACTGCAACCGGACAGTTCTTGCCACTTCGTGTTTTTGCATCCGTAAATAAATTATTGAATCGCCAAGGCTGATGCATTTCACGAATGGAACTTCTTCGAACAGGACCAGTCTCGGTTTCGTTTCGGGCTGGCCAGGCACTTAAGTGGAGAGCTATGTATTTACTAAAATCTTCAATAGAACAAATTAATCCGCCCATCGCGCCATAGGCACCATCGTGCAAAAGTGGAATGGACACCCATTGATCGGTTTGCCATTCGTACCCAAGTGCCAGTTGATCGCCAAGCACGTCATCATATTCCCATTTGGAATCATTCATGCCAATGGGTTTCATAATATTTTCGGTTATGTATTGTTGATAGGGTTTGCCCGACACAATGCCAATGATTTTACCAAGCAACGCAAAACCCAGGTTGCTATATTCAAATGTCACTCCGGGTACATTCGAAAAGGAAATTCCCGCTGCAAGTGTATTCAATAACTCTTCATCGGTGGCATCTAATTGCCGATCGCCCCACGGATTGTCTTCGGGAAAGCCAGCCGACATGGTGAGCAGATTTTGAATTGTGATTGGTGGAGCATCTGTTGTTAGTGCACCAGCTTTATTTATTTCAGGAATGTATTTCGAAACCGGATCGGTTAAACTCAACTTACCTTCATCGCGAAGTTTTAAAATTGCCATCGCTGTAAAGCTTTTACTCATCGATGCAATTCGAAATAATGATTTAGAAGTTGCGGCTGTGTTATTAGCCAGGTTGGCCGTGCCAACACTATTTGAGTAGATCAGTTTACCACCGGCCACAATGCCATACGCGATTGCCGGAAAATGATTTTTCTCAGCATAATCGTGATAGATTTTATCAACAATGGGGGAGAGCGCTTGCAGTTTTACAAACACCGAGGTATCAGAAAAATGCGGTATTGAATAACGCTGCGTAGATTGAGCAATTGGTTCGCGGCTTTGTTCGTTTGTATTGGTTTCTCTGGATGCCGGTGAGGTGCAGCCCATTAAAAGAATAATGGGTAAGGCGAATAGTTTGTTCATTTTAGGTTATTGGGGTAATCATTAAAAGTAGGTATTTTCTGGTGGGTTTACTGACTGGCTTCTGATTTTCTATAAAACATTTTCATAGGTTTGTTGTAGTAACCCGCCTTCGTGCGTTAGTTTCGCAATCAATATCATTAACATTCTATGTCTGACTCCCGTTTATTCAGAGCTGCCAACATTAGTGTAATTCTTGTTGTGGTAATAGCTGCACTTCTTTTTTTTAAAGATATTTTAAAACCACTAGCGGTAGCGTTGATGGTGTGGTATATTATTAGGGCGTTGCAAAGTTTTATTGGAAGCATAAAAATAAAAGGCCACAAGGCGCCCCGTTGGCTAAGTGGTACGTTGAGTGTTGCATTTATTTATTTAATTCTACAGATAACTATAAACCTGATAGTAGAAAACCTGACTCAGATATTAACGAATTACAAAACCTATCAGCAAACTTTTGAAATCTTTTTTCAAAATGCGAGCGACTTCATTGGGGTTTCTGATTTGAAAACGCGGATGGTGGGAAGCCTTCAGGGAATAAATCTTCAGGCTTATCTCAATAGTATATTAAGCAGTCTTACAACCATTTTAAGTAATTTAATCATCGTATTAATCTACCTTGTTTTTTTGCTACTGGAAGAAGTTTCCCTCAAGAAGAAAATGGCGAAACTTTTTAGTAATGCGGCTGCCCTAACGCGCTTTCGTGCAATCAGTGATCAAATCTTTACGTCTACAAACAAATACATTACGCTTAAAACTTATGTGAGTTTACTAACGGGCGTATTGAGCTATGTAGTTTTAATAATCATTGGTGTAGACTATGCATTTCTTTGGGCGTTCCTGATTTTTCTTTTCAACTACATTCCTTATGTGGGTTCTTTGATAGCCACTGTATTGCCGGCTCTTTTTGCAATTCTGCAGTTCGGATCGTTCTGGCCATTTTTATGGGTGCTGGTTTTTGTTGAAGCAGTGCAGCTTGTTGTAGGAAACTATATTGAGCCCAAGATTATGGGTAAGTCACTTAACCTAAGTCCGCTGGTGGTGGTGATTACACTTTCCTTCTGGGGCTACCTGTGGGATATTCTGGGGATGGTTATTTCTGTACCCATTACTTCAATCATGTTGATTGTGCTGGCTCAGTTTCCCGGTACGCGAAATATTTCTATCATGCTTTCAGAAAATGGCGAGATCGATGATTTGGTTGTAAAGAATTTGCCACAGGAAGAGAAAAATTAATCTGCATCTTTTACACAACGATAACCGGTGTGATTCATACCTGTATCATAAGATGAACCTTATCGTCCGCTTAGTTTATAATTACTGCAGTATTCATAACTGCATAATAAAAAACCACCTTTCGAAACGTGTTTGATAGCATAAATTCTTCACGGGATATCCAAACCATACCCCCTTTTTTTACAGGTGTATCAGAACCAATTTGAGTAGAAGACTCAATGGTTTTGGTGCTAGAAGAACTAATTGATGCTAGCAGAGTGAGTATGACTATGTTTGAATAAGTTTTTCATACTTGTTAGTTATAAACAATTATAGTGGGAGCTCGCACAAAAGAACCCGTATTTTTTACTCTCAAATTTTGTTTGAATCCAAAAACAAATTGATTGCTTCCGTATTCATCATTTGGGATAAACGTCATCTTAAGTTCTATCGTTCCGAAGATAAGGTTTTCATTTCGGGTTCTTAACCCCGCACTAATGCCCACAAAATTATTTCTTCGG